>CAVEJA010000088.1:0-12279 GCA_963615745.1 Duodenibacillus sp. | reverse complement strand
TACCGAAGTTGTTCTCTTCGACCTTGCGCTGCGCCCTCTCGATACTCTTATTGATGATTGGGGATTCTATCACTTCCCCTTCCTTCACTCCGAAACGATCCATCACCTTTGCTATTCTCTCACTGGCGAAGAGCCTCATCAGCTTATCCTCCAGAGAAACAAAGAAGACAGATGAACCGGGATCTCCCTGACGACCTGCACGACCACGCAACTGGCGATCCACACGGCGGCTTTCATGCCGTTCTGTTCCTATAATCGCCAAACCGCCAGCATCCTTCACCTCGGATGAAAGTTTGATATCCGTACCACGACCAGCCATATTGGTTGCGATAGTTACCGCTCCCAATCTTTTCCCATTGGCATCCACAGTGCTTTGACCCGCCAATGCGACAATATCAGCCTCTTTCTGGTGCAGCTTCGCATTCAAGACCTGATGAGGAATTTTGTTGATTGTCAGCATACGGCTCAGCAATTCGGAGATCTCAACGCTCGTAGTTCCCACCAGAGTAGGTCTTCCCTCGTTGCGCATCTTTATGATTTCCGCAATCACCGCACTGTATTTCTCACGCTGTGTCTTGTACACACGGTCGTTCATATCCTTGCGCTTTACAGGCCGGTTGGTCGGGATTTCAGTAACATCCAGCTTATAGATGTCCCAGAACTCCTTGGCTTCGGTAATGGCAGTACCCGTCATACCCGCCAATTTATGATACATACGGAAGTAGTTCTGCAACGTGATGGTCGCGAAAGTCTGTGTGGCAGCCTCCACTTTGACATGTTCCTTTGCCTCTACAGCCTGATGCAAACCGTCACTCCAGCGACGACCCTCCATAATACGGCCGGTCTGCTCGTCCACAATCTTCACCTCACCGTTCATCACAACGTATTCATCGTCCTTATTGAACATGGTGTATGCCTTCAACAGCTGCAATATGGTATGAACCCGGTCACTCTTTACAGCATAATCCGCCAGCAGAGCGTCTTTCTTGTCGAGTTTTTCCTGTTCGTTCAAACTGTGATCGGCTTCCAGAGCAGAGAGTTCCGAGGTAATATCGGGTAGGACGAAGAGAGTCGGATTACCCACTTGTTTGGCAAGCCATTCGTTTCCCTTGTCTGTCAAATCCACACTGTTCAGTTTCTCCTCCACAACAAAATACAAAGGGTCGGTAGCCTCAGGCATCCTCTTGTTGTTGTTCTCCATATAGATTTCCTCGGTATGGAGCATTCCTGTCTTGATTCCAGGTTCTGAAAGGAACTTGATTAACGCCTTGTTTTTGGGAAGAGCCTTATGACTGCGGAACAATTGGAGATAGCCTTTTTCCTGAGACTCTTTGTCTGGGGATGCGATCAACTGTTTCGCTTCGGAAAGATATTCCGTTGCCAGTTTGCGTTGCACCTCGTACAACTTCTCTATCAGGGGCTGGTACTCCTCAAAACTCTGGTCGTCCCCCTTAGGCACAGGGCCGGAAATAATCAATGGAGTACGCGCATCATCAATCAAGACGGAGTCCACCTCATCGACTATCGCATAATTGTGGGGACGCTGTACAAGGTCATTCGGGCTGATAGCCATATTGTCACGCAGATAATCAAAGCCGAACTCGTTGTTTGTACCGAATGTAATATCCGCCTTATATGCCTTTCGACGGGCTTCGCTATTGGGCTGATGCTTGTCTATACAGTCCACACTCAGACCATGGAACATATAAAGCGGGCCCATCCACTCCGCATCACGCTTTGCCAGATAATCATTCACCGTGACAACATGCACACCGTTTCCTGTCAGAGCATTCAAGAACACGGGAAGGGTTGCCACCAAAGTCTTTCCCTCACCCGTAGCCATCTCGGCTATACGGCCTTTATGCAGTACGACACCGCCAAAAAGCTGCACATCATAATGAACCATATCCCAGGTTGTCTCATTTCCTCCTGCGACCCAGTGATTATGATAGACTGCCTTGTCACCTTCAATATCCACGAAATCGTGCGTAGCCGCCAGCTCTCTATCAAAATCAGTCGCTGTTACAACCACGTTCTCATTCTGTGCGAAACGGCGGGCAGTGCTTTTCATCACGGCGAAAGCCTCTGGAAGAATCTCGTTCAAGACACCCTCAAAACGTTCCAGAACCTCTTTCTCCAGTTTATCTATGTGATTGAACAAGTCCGCACGGTCTTCTATGGGTGTATCCTCTATCTTTTCCTTTATCTTGTTTATCTCCTCACGAATATCGTCTGCGGAATGCTGGACTTTATCCTGCATAGCCTTTGTGTGGCTGCGAAGAGAATCATTGTCCAATTTGTCGATTTCCTCATAAGCCTTCTTGACTTCTTCCACATAAGGCTGGATTTCACGCATATCATGATCCGATTTATTCCCGAAGAGTTTCCCTATTAAAGCGTTTATATTCATAATTCTATTGTTTTCTTTGTCCTTTTCAGAACAGCAAACTCCGTCTTATATTTATGGAGTATTGGTTACTTTAGTATATTGTTTCTGTCTAAATGATTATGCAATCTAATTTGAAAAGCCCTCTAAAGGAGCGGAAGAACACGCATTCGGAGCACGTATGCGTATCACCTGAGCCAATGTTGCAGCAATACAATCAGTAGTCACAGGGGTTTCTATCGTACCTGATTGAAGATTGTTTCCGTAAAAAACTATCGGAAAAGGGATATATGACTCCCGAATCAGCCTGTTGTCCTTGGTTTTCTCATTGTATATGCGCCATCCGGGAGAGACCTGTACCAATATATCCCCCGATGCCTTGGAATTATAGCTGTTCCGAATACGGCTGATACCCGGAGTCCACGCGCCTGAAAGGAGACGCTGGGAAGTATATACATCCTTTACACCATCGCTCTGCAGGAGCAACTCCTCACAGCGGGACAAGACATCGTTTATACCAAGCTGCTTCGTCTCCAGTAATTTATGGTTCAGATATATCTCATTTCCAAAAGTAGCATCTACATACTGCCCGTTACCGAAAATGGCACAAAGGTACATATTCAGCAGACTTGCCGTGCGGTCTATATAGAAAACGCCTGTCGGTATACGGTATTTGGAAAGATCGGCGGTTTCCTCGTCGCAATAGCCGGTTGATGTCAGAACCACCAGCATATTGTTCTTCCCTACTTTCGCTTCTATTTCTCCCAGAAGTTTGCCTATCGCCCTGTCTAATCGGATATAGGTATCCTGTACTTCCATCGACACTTCCGAAGCTGGCTTATGTTCATAAGTACCGGCATAGAAAGTGACAGAGAGGTAATCGGTGATATTATCATTCCCTATTCCCGACCCTTTCATGCAGGCGATGGCAAAGTCACTGACATAATCATTGACCAGTCCGCTTGTAATAAAAGCTGTGAAACGATGGTCTCCCTTGAATTTGTAAGAGAAAGGAGACTTCATCCCCCCCGACAGGAAATAATTGAAATTCCCGCTTAATTTGGAGACAGGTTCCCAACTTTCTCCCTTCAGTTTGTCGTCCAACAAATTCATTCGGTCTGCCGCACTTGCCCAAGCAGGGAAAGTGCCATAGTAGGAAGTCCCGCACCAACGCCCGGTCAGACGATTTATCCAGAAAGCACCGTCCGCCGCATGACCTGCGTTCAAGACTGCGGCATCACGGAAAGGAGATATGGCATACACTATCGACTTCCCGCCAGTGGAAACCTTGAGCTCGTCGCCTATCGTTGAAACGTTCAGCCAGTGCGGAGAAGTCCTCTCGCCTGTCAATACTCCCTCATAGGAATCGTCATCCACGCAGTCCACAGGACGAAGCGTCTTGCGATCGAGCCAGCTTTCTCCTATAATGCCGTGGTCGTAAGGAACAGCACCGGTAGCTATCGTCGCCACACAGGCGGATCTATTCAAATTACTTTGCGGATATTCCGCATGCCTGTACACCTTGCCTCCGTCCAACAGCCTTTTGAATCCATCCTCCCCGTACATGGGAAAGAAGGCATTCAGATAGTCGCTGCGCAATTGGTCTACAGTTATGTTCACGACCACACGCGGCACATCCTGAGAAACCTGGGCCTCCACCGCTGTCAGCGAAAATGTAGCAAAAGGTAATATGTATACAAGTTTCTTCATTCCAAGACTATTTTCGGAGACGGTAAGTATATATTATATGATTTGACATGCTTCTTACCAACAAACATAATGCCAAAATCAAAACTTCCGAACTGATATATTGCGGGATGATATATGTCAAACAAATGAACAGGAAGAAATAAATACGCCCGACAGCATGATACAGGCTGCGTTCGTTTTTCCTCTCCTTCCTGATTACCCAATATAAAAAGACCAGTGGCAATGGGTTCAACAGCAGTATCTGCCAATTGGAACCCACCGTAGGATGAGCGGAGAAAAAGAACATGAAAGCGACCAACAGCCCTGCGAGACCGTGAACGAGCATAACCACCGCATCGAAAATCCATGCAGGACGCTTCCTATACACATCCCATACAGACACCAGGACGAACACCAGCAAAAGGATAAGGCAGGACAACAACGGCGAAACAGGAAAACCCGCTTGTTTCACCACCCGTCCATCTGGTATCATCATCCTGGATTGCGACACCAGCGGACGCACATTTCCCTGGCTGTCCTCCACAACCGCCGTTCTCAAATCCTCTTCCAGAAGCATCGGGGCAAATTCCTGGAACTCCCGTTTCGCCAGTTTGTCAGCCTCCATGCCCAACAGGAGATCCTGCCCGAACTCAGACCATTTGTATTCTTTTGAATACTCATGTACTATGTCTCTCAACGACACCTCGCGCACAGGAAGACTGTACGTCAATTTCCCGTTCAGACACTTTTCTATCTGGTCTCTTACTCTCGTGGCGCAATTGTCATAGAAAAAATTATAGCGGTAAACGGCATTCTCGGGAAGGCAATTCTCTTTCAACGCCCCATACAACCGGGAACTCTCTTCCGGGGTCAGGTCAAGCACATCCTCGCGTATTCCCGTACCACGCTGACTGTACGCACGGACGAAATCCTCCAAAGAACATGCCCCACACATATAATCCGTATGCCCCAAAAGGAAACGCCACAAGAAGAACGGGGCTTTGAAATCAAACAAGCCATAGTTGAAAACAACATCACAGCCCAAGCGGCTATCCCTGACAAGCAATGCCGTATGTCCGTAATACTGGTATATCTCCGTACCCGGAGAGCAAGTAAGAAGGCTTACCCTCACGCTGTCCTTCGCAACACCGACCGTATCTTTCACTTCCTCCGCATGAAGCACAGGAGCAAAAACGGAAAAAAAGACACATACAGCCCGTAGTAACAACTTTCTCATTTCGATACAAAAATACGAAAAAAAAGTATCACGCACTGCCAGACACCATATATAATAAGAGATATGCCGGAAGAAGAATCGGAAACGCCCTTTTTCCGCCCTTGAAAACGCCCTTTTCACCTACTCGTCAAAGTTTGATTTTTATTCGTCAAAGTTTGACGAGTAAATTAATCCCCGTTTTTCACCCGATTTTCATGGAAAACGTTTTTCACAGATCCGCATTTTCCTCGCTCTCCGCCGCAATCGCAACATCCTCTTCCGCATCCCCGTACCCGTAATTGGGGAGATGCCGCTTCGCCCGGCTCACGGTTTCCGCCCTTTCCACCTGCTCCACCAATATTCTATTCAACACCAGCAACAGGGAGTCTATCGTTCCCGGCAGTTTCTTTGGCTTCAACTGACATTCCCAAATCTCTATAACGTTCCACCTCAAGGCTTTTAGCTTTTCCTTGTTGCGAGAATCCCGTTCTTTGTTCTTCGAGATTTTGGATTCCCAGAACACGATGTTCGTCTTGGGCATTCTGAAATACCGACATCCTTCATGACCATGCCAGAAACACCCGTTTATGAATATTACAGTCCGCAAACGCCTGAACACGATATCAGGTCTTCCAGGCAAATCCTTTACCTGAAGTCTGTACCTGTACCCTGCCGCATACAGGCATTTGCGCACTACTATTTCAGGCTTCGTGTCTTTTGAGCGGATATGGCTCATGCACTTATACCGCTGTTCTTTTGTCAGAATATCAGACATAAGAAGAGAGCCGAAGCCTTTTATAAATGAACGGTTTTTATTCCGTCACCAACGCCAATACAGTTGCAAATCCAAGGTATTGAAATGACGGTCAGGAACAGTGGTACTTCTATCGTCCACATAACTGTAATTGGCTTGCAGTTTCAAGTTCTTATAGAAGTAGTATTCTGCTCCCAATCCATATATTCTTTTTGCAGAATTCCATGTCTTTTGGTCACGATACACATCCCAGCGAGCCTGAATCCGGCACTTTTTGTCCTTCGTAACAGGGACAGCCGTCATGATATACCACGCATCAGCCCCGTCGGACTTGCTTGGATTCAACTCCAGCGGGCTTTCATGATTCACATATCTGTAATCAGCGACTTTATGCCCCTCGCTCACGCCATACTCCGCACGCACGGTAAAAGGACCGCCATACTTCAAACCCACAGCCATACGATTTCTGTCTACCGTCACGCTGCGTGTGTCTGTCGCTGTCAGCCCTGCCGTATTCAAGTACTGGCCGCTCACAGACCCCGTATACTTGCCATTCCAGCCAAAGAAAGCCACGGAGAGATTCTTTACAGGACTAATGCTGACACTTCCAATCAAGTCCTTGTGATTGTTGATGTCGTTGTGATTGATTCCCTGTCCGTTGTATACGCCCAACTGATAGTGCACAAACGAATGCCCGTCTCTTCTGCTCTCCAGCAGATCTCCCTGTATCTGGATACCGCCATCACGGCCACCGCTGGAATGTTCGCCAACCCGGTCACTGAAACCCGCCAGTTTCTGCACCAATTGCGAGTAATCGCCAAAGCTGACATCCCACGGATTCATCGGGTTCTCGAAAGTGAAACAACGTTTGAACTGTCCTACCTTCACCCGGAAGAACTTATACCTTTGCCATTCCGCCCAGGCATCCACGATATGAGGGCCTTTCTCACTTGTTCCTCCGTACCCCTCGTATTCCACTTGCAGCTTATAAGCCACGTTCAACACCTTTCCATCCACATAGGCACGCACCAGACGGAGGTCGAAATTGCTGTGGTACTTGTTCGAGCTGCTCAAATCACGGTCATTGAATGCGGCACGGCCTATGACATAGCCGCCGAATTTTGTTGTCTCAACCAAATCTTTTTTCGCCTTCTCCGCCAAATCCTTCTGTGCAGGCACTCCCATCGCAACCATAGAAAACAGGAGACAGGATGCCAAAACTTTTCTATTCATGTTATTGTTTTTAACTTTCAAGTATTTCTTTCCAAAATTCAAAACAGATGCAAAGGTACAATTTAAACCCATTTTCAAGAACTTTCATAATGAATTTGGCACATTTCTTCCTACGAACAAGTTCTTTTGACTAATTTTGCAGACTGATTATAATGAATTTAATTGTAGACATTGGTAATAGCACCATCAAATACGCCGTATACCAAAAGCATCATTGCGTTTGGCATCAGAGCGCAGACAAGGATTCCGTCCTTGAGCTACAATCCATACTGTCCGAATTCCATATAGGCAACGCCATCATATCAAGCGTGGCACAGCCAGGCAGACAACTCAAAGAACTGCTTGACAGTCTGCATTGTCCGGTTATCCATCTCAGCTCATCGACAAACATTCCCATCAGCATCGGCTATGAAACCCCTGAAACATTGGGGGCAGACAGACTTGCCGCCGTCATAGGGGCATGGAACAGCTACAAGGGAGAAGATGTTCTGGTCATTGACATGGGCACCTGCATCACTTACGATGTCCTGACCAAGGAAAACATCTATATCGGAGGGAACATCGCCCCGGGACTGGAAATGCGTTTGCAAGCCATGCACGAGCATACGGCACAACTTCCCGAGGTACATGCTGCCGACATTCCGCCCGGGCAAATCGGGAAAAACACCCAAGAAGCCATGCAAAGCGGAGTTTTTTGGGGCATTAAATTTGAAATCGACGGGTATCTCCTCTCCTTAAAAAAGGAGATGCCCCGTCTGAAAGCCATCCTTACAGGAGGAGACAGCGAGATTTTCACACAGCATACATATTTAAAACTCCCGCATGACAACATGCTTGTGGAGAAAGGACTAAACACAATACTTGAATACAACAAAGACAATGGATAAGAAGATACTGGCACTACTGGCTGCGACCACAATGTTTTTCAGCATTTCCTCCGCACAAACCAGCGGAGGGAACTCTCCTTACTCCCGTTACGGATGGGGGAATCTCACCGACGGAGGACAAGGCTTCAACAAAAGCATGGGCGGAGTGGCATTAGGATTCAAGGGGAAAGACCTTCTCAACTACTCAAACCCCGCCTCGTATGCCGCAATCGACTCCATCACATTCCTTTTTGACATAGGCATATCATTGCAAAACGGCTATTTCAAGGAGAACGGGAAAAGCGTGAATGCCCTGAACTCCACATTAGACTATATCCAGGCAGGATTCCGGCTGAAGAAAAACTTAGGAATATCCCTCGGTATGAGACCGGTTTCCATCGTGTCCTACGACTTCTACAACAACACGCCCTTGGATGGGGACGGAAGTATCTGGGACGAGAATGCGACCACATCCTCAAGTTACAAGGGAGACGGAGGCACGCGAAACATCTGGATTGGACTGGGATGGGAGCCTTTCAAGAACTTTTCCATCGGAGCCAACGGGGGATACACTTGGGGGGATTACTCGCACGTGAACACCATCACGTTTACCAACAACGCCCACTCCCTTGTCCGCACCTACAAAGCCAACATCAACACATACACTTTGGACTTCGGCTTGCAATACACACAGCGTTTAAGCAAGAAGAACGAGCTGACCCTCGGTCTGACTTACGGATTAGGACACGACATCAACTCCACTGCCACCTACTTTAACAGGCAGGTAGCCTCCTCCTCCAGCACCACATTGGGTGGTGACACCACGAGTATTGGCAAGGCTTTTGAGATGCCCCATTCCTTTGGAGCGGGTCTCCACTTCTGTCACGACAAGAAATTATCCATCGGTATCGACTATATCTGTCAGTTATGGAAAGGATGCAAATTCCCCGAGCTTGCTTCCGGAAGTGCCACATCCTATGCCGTAGGGACGAACACGTTCAGAAACCGGCATAAAATCTCCGCAGGAGCACAATACATTCCCAATCCCGACGGGTACAAGACGAAAGACCACATCTCCTACAAAGCCGGATTCTCATACACAACCTCCTATATAGACATAAACGGACAAAGCGGACCGAAGAACTACCTCGCAAGCGCGGGTGTCGGAATCCCCATTGTCAATTCCTTCAGCAGCAGATCCGTTCTGAATATAGGGTTTCAATGGGAACATGTAGCGGGATCTACAAAGAATATGCTCACGGAAGACTATGTGCGGCTTTGCCTGGGACTGACTTTCAACGCAAGCTGGTTCAACAAATGGCGAATTGAATGATTCTCCCTCCTATACATCACGCAACAAACAAGGCACATCACTTTTTCCAACAGGGCGACTCAAAAAAGTAACGCATGGGAAAGACATTTCTTTTAGGGATATTCGTTCTTTTCATTATCTGCCACACAATTTCCTGTTCGTCAGACAAGCCTCCTGTCGCCCCCGCAGTGAAAATGCGTGACTCCAGCGCAGTCATGACAACCTACGGGGTCAGCAAGCTGATAAGCGACTCTGGAGTTATCCGGTACAAAATCGTGGCGGAGGAATGGAAGGTTTTCGACAGGACAACGCCCACCAAACAAACTTTCCCCAAAGGATTGTTGCTGGAAAAGTTCAATTCCAAATTCCATGTAGAGATGTATATCACTGCCGATACCGCCTATTGGTACAATCAAAGTCTGTGGGAGTTAAGAGGCAGAGTGAGTGTCTGGAACGACCAAGGCACGACTTTCAACTCGGAAATACTCTACTGGGACATGAACAGACACGAGTTCTACTCCAATGTTTATTCCCATCTTGTTACGCCAGACCGTGATGTGGAAGGAAACAGCTTCCATTCCAACGAGCAGATGACGGTATATGAGGTCAATTTCTCTCACGCCGTATTTCCTCTGCCCGATGACTTGGAAAGCGGAACCGCCCAGGATTCCACAGACACGAACCCGAGCAATCCTCCTCAAAAGGAAGAAGAGGGAAAGACATCCCTGCCCACGCCCAAACGCAAAGAGATAAAAACACCCGGCAAAAGACAGTCCCCCAACCCTCATTTTGTTCTATAACACCTTTCAGCCATGGATTTCTCTCCCCAACTCACCATCTCAGTCGTATGTCTGCTGTTTCTTGCATTTTTTCAAATGAACGAAACGGCTCTCCTGTATTCCTTTTCTTATAGGGAGAAAGACAAAGACCGCCCCTCTTATCTGAGGACGCTCATCTCCAAACTCTATACAACAGCCGGTATATATATATTGTCTCTTCGTATTGAATCACTGGTATTGCTTTTCATAGGCATATCAACAGGATTTGAAATCCTCCAATCCCTGCCCCTGTCCGACAGCACCAACGCACTTGTCCGCACCAGTCTACAAATTCTGTTGGCAATAGTATTCTGCCTTTTCGGTGTTTTGCTGCCACGGATATTAGGAGCGAGATATGCCGACAAGGTTCTCGTCCACTCGGCATTCCTCATCACCATAATCAATTCCGTTTCCATACCACTCACCAAACTGCTATTGCTTCTTCCCCGTTTCCTGTTCCACATCTTCCGGCTGAAATGGGATGAAGACACAATACTCCTCTTAACCGGCACCAGAGGCATCACGCAAGAGGAGAAATCCTCCTCCCCGCAACTGACCGCCTCACATATTCAGGAAAATGACATGAAGATATTCCGCAACGCCTTGGAATTTTCCAACGCCCATGTCAAGGACTGCATTGTGCCTCGCACCGAAATAGTAGGTCTGGACGAGAGCAGCACCCTCAAGGAAATACTCGACTGCTTCATCCATAGCGGCAAGACCCGAATAATCATCTACAAGGAAGACATAGACCATATCGTGGGTTATATCCACTCATCAGACCTGTTCGGCAATCCCACGCCCGAAAACTGGAAAGAGCTGATCAGCGAGATTCCCATTGTCCCCGAAAGCATGAGTGCGCAAAAGATGATGCAGATATTCCTAAAGCAGAAAAAGTCTTTGGCAGTTGTGGCTGACGAGTTTGGCGGAACGACCGGTGTCATCTCCCTGGAAGACCTTGTAGAGGAAATTTTCGGGGATATCGAGGACGAGCACGACACGGTAAAATACATCGCAAAGAAGCTTTCCGACAACGAATACCTGCTCTCCGCAAGGCTGGAGACGGAAAAGGTCAATGAGACATTTGGTCTGAGCCTGCCCGTCTCCGACGAATACCTCACCATAGGCGGACTGATACTCTATCATTATGAGAATTTCCCGAAAGAGAACCAGATCGTAACCATCGGAAAATATGAGTTCTACATACAGAAAGCCAGCAAGACACAGATACATCTCGTCAAATTAAAAGTGACAACTTCGGAAGAAAAGTAAATAGAAACGCCCATCATATCTATCATTTTTTATATCTTTGTGCGCATAATTTCGGTTTTTACATAGCAAAAAAGTAACAAATAAATATGGCAGCATTACAAACAATCAGAAGCAAAGGCTCTCTACTTCTTATCATTATCGGTATTGGCCTGTTTGCTTTCATCGCAGAAGAATTCGTTCGCTCCATTCAGACTACTGCGAACGAGAAAAGACAACTCGCTGGTTCCGTTTGCGGAAACAAGATCAACTCGCAGGAATTCCAGCAAATGGTAGAACAATACAAGGATGCGCTCAAATTCTTGCGTGGAGAAACCCATTTCAACGACTTTGAAAGCGCACAGGCGGAAGACTACGTTTGGCAATCCTATGTGAACTACCAGCTTATTTCAGAGGAATGTGACAAATTGGGTCTGACCGTAACCGACAAGGAACTCCAGGACTTCCTGGTAGATGGAACAAGCCCCATGCTTCAACAGACCCCGTTCGTCAATCAGCAGAAGAAGTTCGACGTAGCTATGTTGAAGAACTTCCTTACAGAGTATGAGAAGATGCAAACCAACACATCCCAAGTACCGCAACAGTACATCGAGCAGTACACCGCCATCTACAAATACTGGAAATTCGTAGAGAAAACGCTGCGTGAGAACATGCTTGAGCAGAAATTCCAGATTCTCTTGGCGGCATCCATACTCTCCAATCCTGTCGAAGCCAAGATGTACTACGAGGACAACAC
>CAVEJA010000087.1:0-8595 GCA_963615745.1 Duodenibacillus sp. | reverse complement strand
CCCGACTCCGTGACAATCATAGACAAGAATACGTTCAGGGGCTGCACGGCACTGAAGAGCGTGACCCTCCCCGCCTCCGTAACGAGCATAGGAGAATCTGCGTTCATGGATTGTACAGGGCTGGAGAAAATGGAATCCCAGGCAGCGACTTCTCCCGTCTGTGGCAGCAATGTCTTCAATGGGGTAGACAAGAACAAATGCGTGCTGTACGTGCCGAAGAAGTCCGTAGACGCATACAAGGCGGCAGACGGATGGAAGGATTTCAATACCATCGAAGGCGTGGATAACGTAGTGGCATCCGGCAAGTGCGGTGACAACCTCACATGGACGCTGGACAGCGACGGCGTGCTGACCATCGAGGGTACGGGAGCAATGTATGACTATAACGAAATGCCCCAATGGAGCAGCCTCTCTTTCACAACGGTGGTCATCAAAGACGGCGTGACAAGCATAGGAGTAGCTGCGTTCCTTAACTGCTACGGTCTGAAAAGCGTGACCATCCCCGCCTCTGTGACGAGCATAGGAAACATGGCGTTCTGTGGATGCACAGGGCTGATGGAAATAGAATCCCAGGCAGCGACTCCTCCCACCTGCGGCAGCAATGTCTTCACGGCTGTGAGTTATCCCAGTTGCGTGCTGACCGTGCCGGGAACAGCTGTCGAGGCATACAAGGCCGCAAATGGATGGAAGGATTTCCTCCAGATCATCTCCGGCATCCACGGTGTGGCACAGGATAACAATGCGGGCGTGTCCGCACGGAACGGGGAAATCACCGTGACGGGAGTTGCGGACAATGCCGTGGTGGAAGTATACAGCACCAGCGGAGCACTGGTTTACCGTGGCGCAAGCAAGACCGTCAGCGTACCGTCTGCAGGCATATACATTGTCAAAGCAGCCGGCAGGACATTCAAAGTCAGGACCGCAAGATAAGCGGAAGACTTAGAGAAATAAAAGAAAACGCATCCCAAGGATGCCCGTAGCGAAGACACCGCCATGAATCATGGCGGTGTCTCTGCTTGTAGTACGCCCTGGCATGAGCAGTGTCTGACGGGTGCAAGTGCCGGGCAAGCCCTGATGGCAGGTATGACATAGCCTGAGGCGAATGTGTCGTTTCTTGGTGAAATTATCATAAATTTCAGAATAAATATCACTGTGCATACAATGACTTCAGAAATAAAGATGTAAATTTGCGTGCAAATAAATTCTTAAGTCTATGAGTTCATTTGTAAAAGACAAAATTCTTTCCGAGGGTCTGACCTATGATGATGTGCTTTTGATACCGGCTTATTCGGAAGTACTTCCTCGAACGGTTGAGTTGAAGACCAAGTTTTCACGTAACATCGAGCTGAATATTCCTTATGTTTCGGCGGCGATGGATACTGTTACAGAGAGCAAGATGGCGATTGCCATTGCTCGTGAGGGAGGTATAGGTGTCATACATAAGAATATGTCTATTGAGGAACAGGCTCGTCAGGTCGCTATTGTGAAGCGTGCCGAGAATGGTATGATTTATGACCCGGTGACCATCCAGCGCGGCTCAAAGGTTCGGGACGCTTTGGCTCTGATGAATGAGTATCGTATAGGTGGAATTCCTGTGGTTGATGAGGAAGGTCATCTCGTGGGAATTGTGACAAACCGCGACTTGCGTTTCGAGCCAAACATGGAAAGACCTATCGACGAGGTGATGACGAGCGAGAATCTGGTGACTACGGATCAGCAGACGGACTTGGCGGGAGCCTCATTGATACTGCAGCAGAACAGAATAGAGAAGTTGCCTGTTGTGGACAAGGAGAACAAGCTGATTGGTCTCATCACATATAAGGATATAACCAAGGCAAAGGACAAGCCTATAGCCTGCAAGGACTCCAAGGGTCGCTTGCGTGTGGCAGCCGGTGTGGGCGTGACCCATGACACGCTCGACCGTATGGAAGCCTTGATTAAGGCGGGTGCGGACGCGATAGTGATAGATACGGCCCACGGACATTCCAAGTTCGTCATTGAGAAACTGAAGGAGGCGAGAAAACGTTTTGCGGATGTGGACATCGTGGTAGGAAACGTTGCAACCGGTGATGCCGCAAAGGTGCTTGCCGAAGCCGGGGCTGATGCGATAAAAGTCGGTATCGGTCCGGGTTCAATCTGCACTACCCGTGTCGTGGCAGGCGTGGGTGTTCCCCAGCTGTCTGCCATTTATGATGTCGCTTCCGCTCTGAAAGGAACGGGTATTCCGATGATTGCCGATGGCGGTCTCCGCTATTCTGGAGATGTCGTAAAGGCGTTGGCGGCAGGTGGCGACTGCGTGATGATAGGCTCTCTGATTGCGGGGACGGAGGAGTCTCCCGGAGAAACCATCATCTTCAACGGACGTAAGTTCAAGTCATACCGTGGTATGGGTTCTTTGGAAGCGATGGAGAATGGTTCTAAAGACCGTTATTTCCAGAGCGGAGTTACCGAAGTGAAGAAACTTGTCCCGGAGGGAATAAGCGGAAGAGTTCCTTATAAAGGTACTGTTCAGGAGATATTGTACCAGCTGGTAGGAGGCTTGCGTTCCGGAATGGGGTATTGCGGTGCGCAGACTATCGGGAAACTGCACGATGCCAAGTTTACACGCATCACCAATTCCGGTATTCTGGAAAGCCATCCTCACGACATAACCATTACAAGCGAGGCTCCGAATTATAGTCCGGCGAATAGTTTGTAAGCTGAGATATTGGAATGACGGAAAGAATCGCATTGGTATTCTTGTGGCTATTCTCTCTGGCGGGAGGATATGCCGGCGGACAGAGCGGAGACCCTGTGGTCATGACGATTGCCGGAAAGGATGTCACCCGTTCTGAGTTCGAGTATTCTTTCAACAAGAATAGGGAGGGCAATATCGTAAAAGACCATTCGGCTATTGCGGAGTATGCGGATTTGTTTATCAATTATAAACTGAAAGTCCAGGCAGCTCTGGACGCAAGGATGGACACGCTCCCTTCTTTCAAAGAGGAGTATTCCCAGTACAGGGATGCCCAGCTGGCTTCTTATCTGACAGACACCTTGTATGTGGATTCCGTGGCGCGCAGAGTCTATGGCACGGTGCAACAGATGGTGGGCGACAGTGACCTCCTTCTGATGTCCCAGATACTGATTCCTATCCCGCAGAATGCGAATGAGGAAGTCAGAAAGCAGGCGAAAATACAGGCGGATTCCGTTTATAAGGCTATCCAGTGCGGTGCTGATTTTGCCTTTATGGCAAGAACCTATTCTCGTGACAAGGCTACTGCCGGGCGGGGAGGGGAGCTTCCCTGGGTCGGTCCCAACGCTTCTTTCCCGGAATATACGGCGAATGCGTATGCCTTGCGTACAGGAGAGGTCAGCAAACCTTTTCTTTCCACGGCAGGGTATTACATATTGAAGATGCGGGAAAGGAAGCCTTTGGAATCTTACGAGCGGAAAAAGCCTGAGCTGGTGCGGATGCTGAAAACCACGGGTATCGAGGCAAAGGCATTGGAAAGCGGTGTCAGGAAGATGATGGCAGCCTCCAATGGAAGACTGAAATCATCAGCGGATGTGATGGAGGAGGTTCAGAAGAAAGCCGTTGTTTCCCAACCGTCGCTGAAAAATCTCTTCAGAGAATATTACGAGGGCTTGCTCTTGTATGAGGCTGTGAACACGTTTGCCTGGAAGCCGGCGGCAAAAGACAAGGAGGGTCTTGGCAAATTCTTCAAGAAGAACAGGAAGCGGTACACATGGGAAGCCCCGCGTTTCAAAGGCTTCCTCATCCGGTCTTTGGATGACGAGCTTGTGGAGAAAGCCCTGGAAGTGGTGCGCTCCTGTAAGGACAAAGAGACTGCTGTCGCCAGAATAGAGGAAAAGCTGGGCGCGGATGTGCGGAAAAAGGTGATTGTCACCTATGGCGTTTTCAAGGAAGGCGACAATATCTTTATTGACCAGAAAGGTTTTCATGCCAATATTGCCGTGAAAACCCGTTATAATTTTGATGTTTGTGGGGAAATGATAGAGAAGCCCAAATCATATACTGACGATTTGGCACGTGTCGTAGCCGATTACCAGAGCTTCAAGGAGCAGGAATGGGTGGCTTCTCTGCGGAAGAAATATACATTTAGCGTGTACAAGGATGTCTTGAACACCGTAAACAATCATTGATATGAGGTCGAAAATACTCAAGATAATGTGCCTTGCGGGTACTGTCCTGTCTCTCGGTCTGTATGCGGAAGAGAAGAAAAACGTGATGGACGAGGTGATATGGGTAGTTGGAAACGAGGTGATACTGCGTTCCGATGTGGAGTTCCAGCGCATGAATGCGGAGCTTCAGGGAAACAAAATCTCAGGAGACCCCTACACGGTTATCCCGGAGCAGCTAGCGATTCAGAAGCTCTTTCTTACCCAGGCGGCTATTGACAGTGTGGAGGTTTCGGAGGCGGATGTGCTGGATAGAGCCAACGAGCAACTGGAATATATGGTTGAGATGGCTGGTTCCGAGCAGAAACTGGAGGAATACAGAGGTATGTCCTTGAAGCAGATCCGTCAGGAGATCATCAGATACTTCGTCGAGAACGAGAAGATAAACGAGGCGAAGAACAAGATTATCGGAGACAAGAAAATCTCCCCTGCGGAAGTACGACGCTATTTCAAGAATATGCCCTCGGACAGTCTGCCCTTTATTCCCATGCAGGTGGAGGTACAGATTCTGACACGCACCCCGGAGGTGAGTGCCGATGAGATAGAAAGGGTGAAAAACGAGCTGTTGGGATATGCGCAGCGCGTGAATTCCGGGGAATCCAGCTTCTCCACTCTGGCGCGTCTGTATTCGGAGGACGAGGGATCTGCCCGTCAGGGTGGTGAGATAGGCTTTAAGGGAAGGGCTGAGACTGTGCCTGAGTTCTCTTCCGTGGCTTTCTCCCTGACCGATCCCAAGACGGTTTCAAAGATCGTGAAGACGGAATACGGATACCATATCATCCAGTTGATTGCGAGAAAGGGGGACAAGGTCAATGTCCGCCACATATTAAGGAAACCCAGAATGTCAGAGGCGGAGATAGATACCACCATTGCGAGACTGGATACCATCGCCACGGAGATAAGAGCCGGGAAAATCACTTTCGAGGAAGCCGTGCAGGCTGTTTCTGACGACAAGGATACGAGGAACAATCATGGGCTGATGGTGAACGCCAATATGCAGACGGGTGTCCAGACATCCCGTTTCCAGATGAAGAATCTCCCGCAGGAGGTTGCCAAAATCGTGGACAAGATGCGTATCGGTGAGGTCTCCGAGCCGTTTACAATGGTCAATAACAAAGGTATAGAAGTCTGTGCGATTGTATTGCTGAAGAACAGATACCCCGGTCATAAGGCTGATATAACAGAGGACTTCCAGGTCCTGAAGGACATCGTGCTGCAGAAAAAACAGGAGGAGAAACTGGATCAGTGGATTAAGGAAAAGCAGAAGTCTACTTATATCAGCATAAAGGATGGTTGGAAAAAGAATGACTTCAAGTATCCCGGATGGATTAAATGAAAGGATATAAGGGCGGTCTTATAGAATGGATGGGGAAGAGGTTTCTTCCCAAAGTGCTTCTGATACTGTTTCTGGCTGTTCCTTTGGGAGGTATGGCGGGAAACGGAAAGAAGGGGATACGCCCGGAAACAAAGAGGATAGAGCTGGTTCATGCGGACAAAGTCCTCTATGATCAGTTCAAAACCGGAGATATGCAGATCTTTGTGGGGAATGTCTCGTTCTCCCATGACGGAATACTGTTGTACTGTGATAGTGCGAACTTTTTCCAGACCTCCAATTCTTTTGCCGCATTCGGGAAAGTGAGGATGGTGCAAGGGGATACGCTCTCTTTGGTAAGCAAGTACCTGTATTATGACGGCAACTCCCAGATAGCCCAGGCGCGGAACGAGGTGGTGCTGAAGCACGTGAATACGACCCTCTATACGGACAGTCTGAATTACGACAGGGTGTATGGCGAGGGCTATTTCTTTGAGGGAGGCAAGCTCGTGGACGGAGGAAACACGCTGACCTCCGACTGGGGACAGTATGAAACCGCCACGCACAAATCCCTGTTCAACTATAATGTGCGCCTTGTCAATAAGGATTATGTCATCACATCCGATACGCTGCATTATGATACAGACCAGAAACTGGCGCATCTGTCCGGCCCGTCCAATATCGTAAGCGGAGATTCCCGCATCTATACGGAGAACGCGGACTTCAATACGCTGACGGATCAAGCCACGCTCTTGGAGCGTTCCGTCGTGGTAGACGGGGACAAGCAGATGGTCGGAGACTCGATTGTCTATGACAAGAAGACGGGAATATCCAAGGCGTTCAACGACATCGTCTTTCATGACAAGACCAACAAGAATATCTTTCTGGGGGATTATTTCTACTATAACGATTCCATCGGCTATGCGCTGGCGTATGGTAACGCCCAGGTAAAGAACTATTCGGAAACGGATACCCTCTATCTGCATGCGGACACGTTCAAAGTGTACACCTACAATTTGCGGACGGATTCTGTTTACCGGGTGCTTCACGGGTATTACCACTCCCGTTCGTTCCGGGAGGATGTGCAGTCTGTGGCGGATTCCCTGTGTTATAACTCTTTTGAGAAGACGCTCCGCCTGTATGGAAACCCCGTTGTCTGGAGCGACAACAGGCAGATTCTGGGCGAGGAGATTCAGGTTTTCTTCAACGACTCCACGATGGACAGTATCCGGATCATCAACCAGGCTCTTATGGTGGAGCGTTTGGATTCCATACACTACAATCAGGTGGCGGGAACGGAGATGCGGATATATTTCGAAAACGGAAATATAAAGGAGAACCGTGTGATAGGGAATGTGCTGATACTCTATTTCCCGTTCGATTCCGACAGTATTATGACCGGGATGAACTATTCCGAGACAAGTCTGCTGCGGCTGTTTATGGAGAACAAGAAGGTGAAACGTATCTGGACAAGGGAGATAACGGGTACTTTCTACCCCTTGGCGTTGGTGGAAAAGTCCAAGCTGTATTTGTCCCAGTTCGCATGGTTTGATTATATGCGTCCCAAGGACAAGTACGATATTTTCCATTGGCAGGCGAAAACCGCCGGAACGGAGTTGAAGAAGACCGAGCGCAGGAAAGTTCCGTATCAGACCCTGTCGGAAATAAAGGGGGAGAAGTAATGGATATCATACATCTTTTGCCGGATCATGTGGCGAACCAGATTGCGGCGGGCGAGGTTGTCCAGCGTCCAGCCTCCGTGGTGAAGGAATTGATGGAGAATGCTGTCGATGCCGGAGCCGATAAGATAGAGGTGTGGATCACCGATGCGGGAAAGACATCCGTCCAGGTGATAGACAATGGAAAGGGGATGTCCGAGACGGATGCGCGCATGGCTTTTGAACGCCATGCCACATCGAAGATAAGCAAAGCCGCGGATTTGTTTGACTTGCATACCATGGGATTCCGCGGGGAGGCTCTTGCCTCCATCGCGGCAGTGGCGCAGGTGGAGCTGAAGACCAGAACCATAGAGGATGAGTTGGGCGTTCATCTCGTCCTGAACGGGGCGGATGTGGTGGAGCAGCACCCTGTGGTGTGCGCCAGGGGGGCGCAGTTTGCGGTGAAGAACCTTTTTTACAATGTCCCGGTACGCCGCCGCTTCCTGAAATCGGATGCCACGGAGATGCGGAACATCCTGCAGGAGTTTGAAAGGATAGCGTTGATAAACCCCGATATAGACTTTCTTTTCTACCGGGACAATGTCCAGGTGCTGGATCTGCGGAAAGGGTCATTTAAAAAAAGGATAGTGGATTTGTTCGGCTCTGCGATGGACAAGAATCTACTCCCTGTCCATGTGGACACTTCCATAGTAAAAATAGAGGGATTCGTGGGAACTCCCGAGAGCGCGCGGCTGAAGGGGGCGAGGCAGTTCTTCTTCGTGAACGGCCGTTTCATGAGGCATCCCTATTTCTACAGGGCTATCCAGACGGCTTTCGAGCGGCTTATCTCCCCGGACAGGATGATTTCGTATTTCTATTGCCTCACGGTAGACCCTTCGAGAATAGATGTGAACATACATCCCACGAAGACGGAGATCAAGTTTGAGGACGAGCAGGCGGTCTGGCAGATTATCCTGGCTGCCACAAAAGAGACTTTGGGGACATTGAACGTGGTTCCGGCTCTGGATTTCGAACCGAGTGCGGTACCAGATATTCCCGTCATGTCCTCCGTAAAGGTGTCTCCTCCTGAAATCAGTTATGACAAAAAGTACAATCCTTTCAAGGACACCACAGGGAACAACAGGGTGAATACCCGGAATTGGGACAGGCTTTATGAGGGTTTGCGGTCTGTCCCGTCGCAGGGGAATGGGGAAATGCTTGTTCCCGAAGAGGAAAATACGCCCTCGCTTTACGCTGTGGAGGGTGACGGAGAGAAACGGCTTTGGGAGAAGGACGACAATGTGTTCCTGCAATATGGCAGATTCATTCTGACATCCGTCCAGTCCGGGCTGATGGTCATCAACCAGCAGTATGCCCATATCCGCATATTGTACGACACGTATATGTCGAATCTCTCTCATGCGGATGGTATCTCCCAGGGGC
>CAVEJA010000086.1:0-2430 GCA_963615745.1 Duodenibacillus sp. | reverse complement strand
GAGAAGCATCTGGAAGAATGGAAGAGAGACGAGCATAAGATGCCGCTCATTATCAAAGGATGCGTCAACTGCTGCTGCAATATTGCATTGTAGGTGGTATGCCAATGGCTGTGGGTATATTTATGGAAACCCACTATATGCAAAGCGTCCTGCGTATGCAGCAAGCCATCATAGACGAGTACAAGATAGACATACTGAAATATGCACCACGAGCCG
Source organism: Duodenibacillus sp. (assembly GCA_963615745.1). Lineage (GTDB taxonomy): Bacteria > Bacteroidota > Bacteroidia > Bacteroidales > Bacteroidaceae > UBA6382. The sequence continues at coordinate 2,214 of CAVEJA010000086.1, read as the reverse complement.
ACAAGCCTCGCATCCGGGAATGTTTCGAGTCGATACCGCGGCAATTGAGCAAAGAGAACAAAAAGTTCGCCTACGCCAATGTGCGCCCAAACGGACGGGGACGCGACTATCAGGGTAGTCTGCAATGGATAGAAGATGCAGGAATCATCCGTCGCTGCTACAATCTGTCGGCTCCCGAACTGCCACTTGACGGCAATGCCATCCCCGACCAGTTTAAAGTCTATATGGCAGACACTGGTCTGTTCATCAGCATGCTTGAGCAAGGAACAGCTGCCGACATTCTGCAAGGCAATCTCCTCGGATACAAAGGAGCCATCTTTGAGAATCTCGTGGCTGACATCTTGGGCAAGATGAACCGCAAGCTCTATTACTTCCGCAAAGATTCCGGGTTGGAGATAGATTTCGTGACAAGATACAAGGGCGAGTGTACGTTGTTGGAAGTAAAGGCAAACAACGGCAACCCCAAAAGTACCAAGACCATCCTCGCCCATCCTGAGAAATACCACGTTTCCCAAGCCATCAAACTGGGAGACGTGAATGTGGAACGGCTCCCGGCACATTGACACTTCCACTATACATGACTTTCCTGTTGGGAATCACGCCAGCGAAAGTTACTCCGTCTTCATCAGCTTCTGACAATGCATAAAATAGGCCCAGGAAAGATTGTCCATCCACGAGCAATTTCCATTGAGCCAAATTCCCACCAGATGAATTATATGGAGGTTATACACATTTGAGCTATATTAGCCTTTTCGTCATCTCATGAGCATTTACTTTTACTCTATTTTCTTTTTTGTTATCATAACTGGCTCATAATTCGGGATTTTTATCTAAATTTGCCAACAGTTGCGAAAATTACTCAGTGCACTGAGTAATTTTACTCAGTGCACTGAGTAATTTTAAACAAGGCGTTGAGTAATCTCCGCCAAGAAGGGCAGACAAACAAGATAAAAGGTTAATATTTAGGCATGTACAAGAGAAGCGCATACGCGACCATAAGGCAGCGATTGGAAGAACCCAGAAAGTTCGTGCAAGTAATCATGGGTCCACGCCAGATAGGAAAGTCAACCGTGGTAAAACAGGTCTTGGACGACTGTGGCAAGCCGTTTCTGTTTTATTCTGCCGACACCATTCCGTCCACTTCCTCCACATGGATAAGCGAGTGCTGGAATACCGCGCGCTTACAGATGCGTATACGTCATGACGAGGAGACGATTCTCGTCATCGACGAGATACAAAAACTCAAAAACTGGAGCGAGTATGTGAAAAAAGAATGGGATGCCGACAGTCTCAACCACGTTAACCTGAAGGTGATATTGCTTGGCTCATCAAGAGTGCTCTTGGAAAAAGGGTTGGCAGAGTCGATGATGGGACGATTCGAAGAAATCAGAATGGGACATTGGAGCTTCGCCGAAATGAGAGATGCCTTCGGCATGACTCTTGAGCAGTATATCTACTATGGCGGATACCCTGGCGCAGCCCCACTCATAGGCGACGAGGAGAGATGGAGCAATTATGTCAACGGAGCCATCATCGATGCCACCATCAACAAGGACATCCTCATGGACTCACCTGTCAGCAAGCCCGCATTGCTCCGGCAGACATTTGAACTTAGCGTTTCCTATTCGGGCAAGATACTATCACTAACGAAGATGCTTGGCACATTGCAAGACGCGGGCAACACCGTGACACTCGCTGGCTACCTCAACCTCCTGGGTGACAGTGGACTGGTGACCGGACTGCAGAAATTCTCCATGGACAAGGCACGCAAGCGTGCCAGCATTCCAAAATACCAGGTCTACAACAACGCTCTGCTAAGCGTACAGAGTGGCATGAGCTTCAAAGAAGCATTGGCAGATAGAAAACAGTGGGGACAGGTGTTTGAGTCGGCCATTGGCGCTTTCATTGTCAGCGAAGCATTCGTACATCGGTTTGAGGTTTATTATTGGAGAGACGGAAACGATGAAGTTGACTTCATAATCAAGAAGAACAAGAAGGTTGTCGCCATTGAGGTGAAAAGCAACAATGAGACCAGCACGTCCGGACTCGAACATTTCCGCACAGCCTACAAGCCCACGGCATCCTTCGTTGTTGGGGAAAATGGCATCAAGCCTGAAATGTTTTTAGGCATGGACTTGCGAATGCTGTTTGAATAGAGCAAAAAAATAAGGGATGCGCCACGGTTGTGGTACATCCCTTATTTTTTATGATTGG
>CAVEJA010000085.1:0-2354 GCA_963615745.1 Duodenibacillus sp. | reverse complement strand
GTATTGCCCTACCTGATCCAGGTATGATCTGATGTTCTTCAGCTTTTCCTCGAACTTCTGCTTGACCGCTTTTCCTTCCTGCTCTCTGAACTCCAGCAGTTTCTCTACGGCTTCCTGAATGGCTTGTCTCACGGGCTGCCATTCCTCATCCGTCAGCTCGCTGGTGGCGGACTGGATCATTATGCCCGGGAATCTGGAGATGACCTCCCAGATGTTCCGGGGATTTTCCACGCCTTCTTTCTCGCTGATGGACTTGATCTGCTCGATATAGGCGTGTACTACTTCGGCGTTGATGGTCGTGCTTGGGGCGGAGTTGAGATCCTCCACCCATAGGTTGAAGTCCACTTTTCCACGAATCAGCTTCTGCGTGAGATACGCCCTTATCTCCAAATCCTTTGAAAAGTACTGGGAAGTGATGTGGGTGCTGATGTCAATGTTCTTGCTGTTGAGGGTCTTTATCTCAATGTGTATCTTTTTATTCTGCAGGATGGTTTCGGCTTTTCCGTAACCGGTCATAGATTGTAGCATGGACTGTGTACTGTTTATTTCTGCAAAATTAGTATCTTTTGTGGAAAAAAGCAACCCTGTTGGAAGATAGGAACGCTTTTATTTCGTAATTTTGCACTCTGGAAAAGAGAACCTATTAAATACAATACATTATGGTAGATTACAAATCTTTAGGCTTGGTGAACACTCGTGAGATGTTCAAAAGAGCTATCAATGGCGGTTATGCCATCCCTGCGTTCAACTTCAACAACATGGAGCAGTTGCAGGCTATCATCAAAGCCTCTTCCGAGGAGAAGAGCCCTGTGATTCTTCAGGTGTCCAAGGGTGCGAGAAACTATGCGAACCAGACATTGTTGCGTTACATGGCACAGGGTGCTGTGGAGTATGCCAAGGAGTTGGGCTGCGCTCATCCCGAGGTTGTTCTGCATCTGGATCACGGTGACAGCTTTGAATTGTGCAAGAGCTGCGTTGATTTCGGCTTCAGCTCAGTCATGATCGACGGTTCCGCTCTTCCTTATGACGAGAACGTGGCATTGACAAAGAAAGTAGTTGAGTATGCCCATAAGTATGATGTGACTGTGGAGGGCGAGCTCGGTGTTCTTGCCGGTGTGGAGGACGAGGTGGCATCCGCTGTTTCCCACTATACCAAACCAGAGGAAGTAATCGACTTCGTGACCAAGACAGGCGTGGATTCTCTGGCTATCTCTATCGGTACTTCCCATGGAGCTTACAAGTTCACTCCCGAGCAGTGTACACGCGACCCGAAGACAGGCAAGCTGGTTCCTCCTCCTCTGGCATTCGATGTGCTGGATGCCATCATGGAGAAACTTCCGGGATTCCCCATCGTTCTTCACGGCTCTTCCTCCGTTCCGCAGGAATATGTGGATATGATCAACGAGTATGGCGGCAAACTGCCCGATGCGGTAGGTATTCCCGAGGAGCAGTTGCGCAAGGCTTCCAAGAGTGCGGTTTGCAAAATCAATATTGACTCCGACTCCCGGCTGGCTTTCACCGCTGCTGTCCGCAAGGTGTTCCATGACAAACCGGGTGAATTCGATCCTCGCAAGTACTGTGGTCCCGCACGTGATGAGATGGAGAAGATGTACAAACACAAGATTGTGGATGTATTGGGCTCCAACAACAAATTGGCAAAGTAAACATATAGTATATATATCCATGAGGCCAGGGGTTATTTTGCAGCCCTTGGCTTTTTTTTATGCCTGTGTTGGGAGAGCCTCCCTGTGACAAGGAGAAAGACCGGCTGCGGAGATTCCCATTGTTGAATCCCCGTTCCCGTTTCGTTGCTTTCTCCTTAAAACAACTTTGTTATGTCCATCGTCAGGAACTCGTTGGCACTGATACCGCCGTCCCCGACGATGAATGCTGCCGCAGGATGGAACATTTTTCGGAACTTGTCCAGTCCTTCCGTCTGCTTTTCAGCGTTACTTTTAACCTCGATGGCTACGACAGCCCCCTTTTTACGAAGAATGAAGTCCACCTCGTCATTCCGTTCGCGCCAATAGAACACCTCGAAACGGTGGATGAATGCCTGGCTGATCAGATAAGCCCCGATACCTGACTCGAAAATGCGTCCCCACGCTTTGCGGTCGAGAAGTGCCTGCTCGAATGTCAGAGGGCTGTACACCATCTTCAGGGCGTTGTTGTAGACCTGCAATTTCGGGACGCTCGCTTTGCGGCGTGCCGTGTCGATGCTGAATTTTTGAAGCCCGCACAGCAGACCGCTTTCGCCCAGCAGATTGATATATCCCGCCAATGTCGCCGTATTGCCGGCATCCTGCAATGAGCCGAGCATCTTATTCAGCGACAGCAACTCGCCTGAATAGGCG
>CAVEJA010000084.1:0-5557 GCA_963615745.1 Duodenibacillus sp. | reverse complement strand
GGCTAACTCTGCGTTTTAGCACTCCTAACTCGCGGAGTTACGAGTGCCAAACAGGGCTTTTCCGTGGCGTAAACCGCCGAGTAATTTTTCTAAATCGCCGAGTTGGAAAAACGAGGCGTGTTCCGCCTTACCTCAAAGGGGCTTTTCTCTCCTCGGAAACGGGCTTGGGCTTTTCCTTGGGAACGGTTTCTTTATCCCTTGAAGCCTTTTCCAGTGCCTCCCTGCGCTCTTTCCCCTGTCTCTCCAGGTTTTCCACATCCAGATTTCCTTTCTTATCCAGCAATCCAAAGGTTGTCTTGATGACGCTGAACTCCGTGCGGCGATTCAGCGCATTGCAGGAATCCTGCTGGCTCTTGGGCAGTTTCTGTATAAACTCCTCCGTCAGCTCGTCTCCCGCTTTCAGGAAAGGATAGCGTTCCGCAAATTTCCCTGTAATCACCTTGGGCTTCAACTTGCCATATCCCTTGGAGACGACCCTCCCGGATGCGATGCCATGATCCACCAGATACTTCACCACGGCATCCGCACGCCGCTGTGACAGTTTCAGATTATACTCCTGCGAGCCCCGATAATCGCAATGGGAACTCAACTCTATCGCAATAGAGGGGTTCTGTTTCAATAGGCTGACCAGCCCTTCCAGAGCCGGAACGGATGCCGGAGTCAGATTTGCCTTGTTGAACTCGTAGAAGACATTATGTACCAGAACGGGTATCTTTACAGAGGGAAGAGGGAATTGCAGCGTGTCCTCGTGGGATTTCGTTACAGGACGAACGTACAATTTATGGTTATAGTTCATATATCCCTCGCAAGTAGCCAGGAAGAGATAATTCACATTCGGCTGTACCTCCACCTCGAAAGAGCCGTCCAGCCCGACACCAAGTTTCTTGTTGATGCCGTCATCCCCCACCATAAACACCACAGCGGAGGGCAATTCATAACCGTCCTGCTCATAGACCCAGCCTTTCACAGACTGTACAACCTCAGGACATTCGAACGTATAGATTTTGTCCCAGCCACGCCGATTGGCCCTGTTGGAGGAAAAATATCCTCTGTTATGCACACCCTCAAATGTCATTCCGAAGTCGTCCCCATTGGAATTGACAGGACTGGGCAGATGCTCCACCCTCCATTTGTGCGTCGGCGTAGTATCCGGGACAGCCTTGTATATGTCCAATCCGCCCATTCCTACCCTTCCGTCAGAGGAAAAATACAGTTCCCCGTTGGGACGGAACGTGGGGAACATCTCGTTTCCTGCCGTATTTATCTCCGGCCCGAGGTTTTCCAACAAGCCGAAGCCATCCCCCATAATCTCGGCACGCCATATATCAAGGCCTCCCTGCCCCCCGGGCAGGTCGCTGACAAAATAAAGATACTTACCGTCGGGAGAAACCGCCGGGTGCGCATAGGTTGTCAGCGTGTCCTTACTCAAGGCACAACGCTGCGCCTCCGCCCAAGACGCATCCGAACGCCGCGAGGAAAAGATCTCGGCAAGACGAGGATAATGGGCATCCCAACGGCAGCGGGTGAAATACATCACGCTTCCATCAGGGCTGAAAGCGGGAGTACCCTCGTCAAACTGGGTGTTCACGCCAGCCCCGACCGTCTCAGGCTTCTTCCATTTTCCCTTTCCGTCTTTGGCAGCGAAGAAAATATCCCCATTTCTCAGCCCGGTTATCCCGCTCAATTCAGAGCCGCTGACTTCACGACGGGTGGTGGAGAAATATATCTGTTCCCCGTTCAAGACCGGGGAATAGTCGCTGTAACGGGAATTGAAAGTCTTGTCCTCCCTCACAATATAAGCGGAAGATTTCTCTTTCAAGGCAGGAGCGGCGGCGCAACTCTGCAAGCCCAGCAAAGAATGTTTGTCATCCGGATGTTCCTTCAGGTACTCCCCGTAATGAGATGCCGCGCTTTTATAATCCTTTGCCTGCATCTCCATGTCAGCCAAATGGCGATAGGTAAGGGTGTCCGTGTACTTATAACGCACCGCATTCCTGTAACCCGCCATCGCCTTGGCTATATAATTGCATTTCCGATTGGCTTCCGCCACTTTGAAAGCCACCCTCCCCCGCTTCTCTTTCTCCTGGGAAGGTATTTTTGAATAGGCTTTGGCATATTGGAGGGAAGCCTCATACCACTCTCCTATATAGGCAGCCTCGTCTCCTTTCTTGATGAAACGGTCTGCTCCGCAAGAGGCAAGAAGCAACACTACCAATACAACTATACTGTTCCTCATACCCATTTATAACTTGAAAAGCCGTTTTTTATTGTTCAAACGGCTGTCGAAAAGAGCATCCGTTCCTCCATTCCGAACAGCCATAAGCCGTTCTTCCTTTGACGATATGACCTTTTTTACACAAGGGACACGTCTGTCCCTCTTCTATTTTCCGCATTTTCTTGCGGGGTTTCCCGGAAGCAGGACTCTTTTTCTTTCCCTTTTCCGTTTTCTCCTGCGTCTCCGCAGATTTGATATGGCGGTTGCTGTTGTCTTCCAAAACCTGCTGAACAATCTCCTGAACCATCTGTTTCATATCCTCAACAAATTGTCCCGCACCATATCGATGCCCCTCTATATCCCGCAATTTCTTCTCCCAGCGACCCGTAAGTTCGGCACTTTTCAACAGTTCCTCGTGTATCACATCTATCAAAGCCTCACCCACAGGGGTGCTCAATATGTTTTTCCGCTCCTTCCTGATGTAGTTCCGTCGGAACAAAGTCTCAATAATCGCCGCACGGGTGGAGGGGCGGCCTATGCCATTCTCCTTCAAAGCCTCACGCAGGGCCTCATCCTCCACGTTCTTTCCTGCGGTTTCCATAGCGCGCAGCAACGTTGCCTCCGTGTAATATTTGGGAGCGGTCGTCATCTTCTGCGACAACTGCGGACTGTGCTCCCCACTTTCCCCCTTCACAAAAGCAGGCAGGACACGCTCCTCGTCCTCTTTTTTCTCCTCATCCTCTTCCGTTTTCCCTCCGGCAGCAGCCAAAACCTTGCGCCAGCCCTCGTCTTCAATCTGCTTTCCCGTCACCCTGAAAGTATCATCCTCTATCTTTCCCGTCACAGTTGTCGTAGTGAACAAGCAATCGGGATAGAAAATGGAGATAAAACGCCGGGTTACCAAGTCGTAAACCTTTTCTTCCATGTCCGTCAAACCCTGTGGCTGAACCCCCGTAGGAATGATTGCATGATGGTCGGTCACCTTGGAAGAATCAAAATACCTTTTCTCTTTTGGAAGTTTTTTCCCTCTCAGCGGTGTCAAGAGCGCGGTATAGCGGGTCAGATTATTCAATATGGATTTGCATTTGGGGTAAATATCATCGCTTAGATACGTTGTATCCACACGAGGATATGTGGTATATTTTTTCTCGTACAGGCTTTGTATGATCTTTAACGTGGTGTCCGCCGAGAAAGAATACTTGCGGTTACATTCCACTTGCAGGGAAGTCAAATCAAAAAGCCGTGGCGCATGCTCGCGACCCTTCTTCTTGGCAACATCCGTCACCACGAATTCCTTTCCTTGTATCCGCTGCAGAGCGGTCTGTCCCTCCTCCTCAGTATTATATTTTCCTACCGCCGCCGTAAAAAGAACATCCCGGTAAACCGTCGCCAGCACCCAATAAGGCTGCGGAACAAACTCACGTATCTCCCGGCAACGCCTGACAATCATAGCCAAAGTGGGTGTCTGTACTCTCCCTACCGACAAAGGTGTAGCCCCCGGACGGTGGTCTCCATATTTTAAAGTATACAGACGGGACGCATTCATGCCCAACATCCAATCTCCGATAGCCCGGCACAGCCCAGCCTCATACAGAGACTGGTAATGGCTCTGGTCTTTCAATTCCTGAAAACCTTGCCGTATGGCTTCTTCCGTCAAGGATGAAATCCAGAGACGGCTTACAGGACACTTCGCTCCAGCCTTTTGCATCACCCACCGTTGGATTAACTCACCCTCCTGCCCGGCATCACCGCAGTTGATAATACGGTCAGCCTTCCTCATCAAACCCTCTATTATCCTGAACTGTTTCTGGATTCCCTTGTCGTTTTTCAAGCGGATTCCAAAAGGACTGGGTATCATGGGCAGCGAGGAAAGACTCCACGCCTTCCACCGGGGCGTATAATCCTCCGGGTATTTCAGCTCGCAGAGATGTCCGAATGTCCAAGTTACCTGATAGCCATTCCCCTCCATATATCCGTCATGGCTTGCAGTAGCCCCTACTATTTTGGCAATATCCTTAGCGACAGAAGGTTTTTCGGCAATACAAACTATCATGGCACATTCATTTAATTATCAGCATCACATATCAAAGCGGAACGTTTCCAACAACCCGCTCGCCAGCACTTCCTCCCTATTCCCCGAAAACAGTTCGTTTGAAGAGGTCAATACCCAGAACTTTTGTGCCATACGGAACGCCACATCCAAGTCATGCACGGACATCAATACGGCAACATTACGGTTTTTTACTATCTGCCGGAGTTTCTCCATCAGCAATATCTTGTTGGGATAATCCAAGAATGACATGGGCTCGTCCAGCAGAATGGCGACAGCCTGCTGGGCAATCACCTTGGCAAGCAATGTCTTTTGCCGCTCTCCGTCACTCAGTTCTGAGAAAAAACGCGAGGAAAGATGAGATATATTCATCAATTCCAGAGCCTCATCCACGCACCGTCTGTCTTTATCGGACAAGCGTCCAAGAAACCCGGTATAGGGATAACGACCCAAAGAAACCATCTCACGCACTGTAATAAACCTTTCTGTGACAGAATCCGTCAGGACAACACTCACCCGTCTGGACAATTCCTTACAGCTGTAATGGGACAACGGCTTGCCCGCCAAGAGGATTTCTCCCGCCAAAGCCGGCTGCAAGGCAGCCAAAGTACGCAGCAATGTGGATTTTCCACTACCGTTCCGTCCGATGAGACAAACCAGTTCTCCTTGCTCCAGAGAGGCATTGATTCCTGCTACGGCAACGGATTCATCCCGCTTCCTCCCATAACCGACAACCACATTCTCCAGTCTGTATATATTTCCCATCAACAAGCAAAAGTACAAAATAAGCGTCACTCATACTCCAACCCTTTCCATATAATATAGGAAACCATAAAAAAGCCTGTACCTTTTTGCCCTGTTTTTACAGAAAAAATAGTTACTTTGCACCTTAAATATGGATAAAGCAGCTTTTACAAAAAACATTCTAAGAATATCGGGTATCGTCATAGCCACTCCCGTTATCCTCTTTTTTATTCTTGCCATCCTCGTATATCTTCCACCCATACAGGATTGGCTGAACAAGAAAGTCACAAACGAACTATCCCAAAAGAGCAATACCCGTATCTCCATTGAATCCATCAGACTGTCTTTTCCCTTGGATTTGAGTTTGAATAACATGCAAGCCGTCCGAGGAAACGACACCTTGCTTGATGTGAGAACATTCAGACTGGGTGTAGAAATCCTCCCGCTGTTCGCTCAGAAAATCAATATTGACGAACTTACTCTTCAAAATGCGAGAATAAACAGTCTGGATTTCATCAGCAACATCCAAGTCAAAGGCTCGATAGGGC
>CAVEJA010000083.1:0-6366 GCA_963615745.1 Duodenibacillus sp. | reverse complement strand
GAGATAGACAGCGTCTTGCACCGGGACACAGGCACATACCTGTGTTTTGACTATGGAAAGAACGAGGTTCTTGGCATTAGAAGTCATGGCAAACGGGAATGCCATGAGAAAGATAATGAATAATAGTTTTTTCATAAGAGAATGTCTTTATGGTTTGTTATATGCGCAAGTTACCTCTTTCCAATAGATAGATAGTGTTTTTTATACTCCTGTCTCCCCTTTCGGAGGAGCAGAAGCCTGAAAAAGAGGATGACGGGAGGTCAATGTACGAAGGCGGATGTCAGGACAAAGTCCTCGTGACATTCTTAGTATACTGTGAAATCGTGAAGCAAGGGATGTTCTTTTACTGTCGCTTGGAATGTCCCTTTGGGAGAGAGAGGAAATGGAGGGATGTGGATGTTTTTCATGTTGTTCGCCACTCCGTCCCTGAGAGCCTTGAATATGCTTTCTTTGGAACTCCATACCACAAGATTGTATAGGGTGTCGCAGCCGTGGTCTGGAGACTTCTCGTCTTCGGTCATAAAGTAGCTCTGTACCCTGTTTACCCTGTCGGAGATATGCTCGATGTCTATTCCGAAATGTAAACAGGTGGAGAAAGCTATTGCCACATAGCCCCGTGTGTGGGAGATGCTTATGTTCTCATGGGAGAACTCCAGAAAAGGAGAGCCGTTGTCATGGTGTCGCAGCCGCTCCTGCGGGGAGCAGTGTCTGGCTATCAGGATGCGTTCTATCAGCCATTCCTTTTGTTTGGATTCCGAGGCGTATTTTCCGTTCAGGAAAGTCCGCAGTGCCGCTCTCTTCTCTTCTGGAAAATATGAAAGAAGCTGGTCTGTGCCCTCTTCTATTTTCCAAAGTAAAAGCCGGGTGTCGTCATTCGGATAATGACAGGAAGTGAGTAAAGCCATGTTTCTTTCAGCGGGAGATTATAGCTGTTGCACCTTGACTTTGCTGATGTGCCGCTCATCGACTTTGAGTATTTCGAACACGAACTGTTTGTAACGTATCGTCTGGTGCTTGTAGGGAATGTCCCCCACTATCTCAATCACGAGGCGCGCCAGGGTGTTGATGTCCTCTCCAAGTTCCTCAAAGATGGAGTCCTCTATCTGAAAGACCTTGCAGAAATCCTGGACAGACACTCTCGCATCGAAGATATATGTGTTTTTGTTGATCTTGATATAGGGATTCCTGTCATCATCGAACTCGTCGTGGATTTCTCCCACGATTTCCTCTATGATGTCTTCCAGGGTGACAACCCCCGATACGCCTCCGTATTCGTCTATAACTACCGCGAGATGTATCTTCTGGCTCTGGAACTCATGAAGCAGATTGTCTATTTTCTTTGTTTCGGGTACGCAGATGTGGGGTCTGATCAAGGTCTGCCAATGGAAATTGGCTGCCTTGTCAAGGTATGGGAGCAGGTCTTTGATATACAGAATCCCCACGATATTGTCTTTCGTCCCGGAGAAAACGGGTATGCGGGAATACTTGTTGGCGGAGATAATTTGGAGGACTTCCGAGAATGGGGTGCGGAAATCCAGGTCTACAATGTCGGCATAGGGGGTCATGATGTCCTTTACCATCTCGTTCCCGAAGTTGATGATTTCCTTCAGCATGGTGTTCTCGCGAGTGCTTTCGTTCTGCATCATCAATTCCTTGTCGATGTTTTTCTTGTGGAAAGTGCGGACATTCCTGGGGTATAACGGGTAAAGAAGCCTATTGACAGCGCGCAGCATATATTGTATCAGACCGACAGAGGCGGGGGATTTCTGGAATCCCGTCACGATAACGGTCAGCAAAGAGCATACAAGGTACAATCCCGCAAAGATATACAGGGCTGTTTCCATATTCTGGCAGCAGCACAGGATAACGCAGACACACCAGTAGAAGATGTTCAGCGGGACTTCTGCCTGAATGAATGTGGGGTTAAGATGGTTCGTTTTCGAGAGAGAGCCTGTGGAATTGAAAGCTTGCAGCAGAAGACAATCGGAAAATCGCAGATAAAAGAAATAAGCGGCAATGAGATACACCGCCACCAATACAAAAATCACAGCTGTTATAGTTGCCGCTGTCACCATATATAATATGTATTATCCCTGTTGGTTCTCCTTGGGGGCGTGATTGTGAAAGTTGAACACCTCTATTTTCTCCGCCCATATCTCATATCTGTTCCGGGTATTTCCCGTCCTGTCGGTGTAGGTTCTGTTGTGGAGGCTTCCTTCAATGTAGATTTTGTCCCCTTTCTGTACATATTGCTCCACGGTTTTTGCCAGATTCCTCCATAGGATAATGGTATGCCATTCCGCACTTTCCGGGACTTTTGTGCCGTCTTTGGCTGTATAGGCACTGTTGGTTGTCGCCAGAGTGACTGTCGCTACGGCAACATCGGGTGCTACGTAGCGTATTTCGGGGTCTCTGCCCACATTGCCAATCAGCATTACTTTATTCAAGGACATATTTGCAAGGTTTGCCGGTTATCACCGTATGCGGTCTGCGTCTCTTACTTTCTTCTCGTCAGCGGCTATGGCGCGCCATGCCAGATAAGAGAAGATCATGGACAGAAATGGCAATACCACGTAGAGCGTTTTCCAGGTCGTGCTGATGGCCATTCTCTCATCGAAAAACACCAGAGCTCCCGTGACGCAGGCGATAACCAACCAGACCATTCCTCTGACGATGTTGGTCATTTGCTTTCTGCGTTTTTTGAACTGCGGCAGACAAATGAGAAGAAACACGATGTTGATCAGCACAGAGAAATAGTAGACAACCGGTATAGCCCCTGCTCTATCCGTGATCAAGTGGATGTTGTTTACGCACACCACCACAGATAAAGCCAAGGCCAATAACAGATATATGCTCTGTATCCGTTGGAACATTGCTTGGATCGGTTTAGAGAAAATCAGTCTTTCTCGCTTGCGGAGTTCCTGAAATAAACTTTTCCCTCCAGAAATTCCTGCTCTGCTATCAGAGTAGGCTTGGGCATCTTCTCATAATAGCGTGAGATTTCAATCTGCTCCCTGTTCTCAAACTCCTCGTCCAGAGTCTCGTTCTTGGAGCCGAACTCTCTCAACTTCTCCTGCAAATCGTTCTTTATCTCGACTGCTATCTGATTAGCCCGCTTTCCCATGATCAAAACGCTCTCATAGATATTGCCCGTAGGCTCGCTGTAATCCATGATGTTGCGTGTGATGGTAGTTGTTGGAGCGTTAGTTTTTTTGAGTGCCATAATTTTATGATATGTTTTATAGTGATTTGTATGCGCGCTGGGCTTTTTCAAAAATGCTTTTAGCTTCTTTCACATATTTGGAGTCTGGGTATTCATTGACGAAACCATAATACTCGTCAATGGTGTTTTCCAGTCTTTCTTTCATTTTCGTGGCTATACTCTGCTGGGCAAGACTGTATTTCGCTTTCAGAATCAGGAAAGAGAACTCTTCCTTTTTCTTGCTGTACGGATAGTCTTTGACGGCGTTTTCCGCAGTGATGATGCACGCCTCATAGTTGTTTCCGCCCATTGTGCAGTTCCCGATATAGCTTCCCAGGTTGAAATACAGCTTGGCCGCCTGGTATTGCTTCTCGACAAGTTTGTCCTGCATCTCGAAAATCATGTCTCTTGCCTGTGGGACGAACTTTGATTCGGGGGCAATCTCTATGAAGTTCTGCGTCTCGGTGATGGCGTTCAGCGTCCCCGTCTGGTCTAATTCCGTTTGTGGGGTGCTTTGGTATAAGGCATTGGCAGCATAGAAACGTGCCTCGTCGGTATGAAGTCCAGTAGGAAAACTTCCGTAATACTTTTTGAAGTATTCGTTGGCTGTAACGTAGTCTCTGGATTGGAACTGTATCATGGCGGTAACAAAGGCTGCCTCGTCCCCTTTCTCCGTTCCTCTTAATGCGGGCATAATCTCTGATACCAGTATATTGGCGTTGGAGTTCTTCCCTTTGAAGAAATATTGCTTTACAGCCTCGTATTTGAGGTCTGTGTCAGGGCTTTTTATGAGCTTGTTGAAAGAGCTGCACGAAACGCCCGTCAGACATATAAATGCACAAAAAAGAATATATCTTACTTTCATCCTTTCGATATTCTGTGCAAAATTAGCGAATTATAAGTAGATACGTCGGCTGTTGCACATAATTTTTCCTTAAAAAGGGAAAATAGTACTTCCTTTGGGTACAAACAACTTAGTGGCTGGGTCTTTTCTTCTTGAATTCCGCCTGGGCTTTTTCAAGTTGTTTCAAGAAAGCGGGGCTGGCGCAAAGACGGGCGAAAACGATGCTTCCCGCCAATCGTCCCTCGTCCACATCACTTTGATAATGGAAACCCAGGATAACTCTGCTCTGCCCCATCTCATAAGCAATCTTCATGATAGGTTCCAGATGTGCGGGGTCTATGGCTGCCAACACCATGCCCATCAGCCATGCGCTGGAGGTATGACCGGAGGGATAGGAGGTGAAGTCGGTTTTTCTTTCGTGACCGGGATTCCCGGACGGCTCTTTGAACTGCTGGTAGGGACGCTTCCTCTTGTAGAAACGCTTGGCACTGGCTCCTGTTGTTTTCTCTGCTCCGTGCAGGGAATTGAGAAGCTGGTATAGCTGTGGGTTGCTTTCCGGGGAGACTCTGTACGCCATAACCTCTCCGAAACGCTTCATCATGTATGCTGCGTTGAATGATGCGTCAGCCCGGGCTGTGTCTCCACGTGGTGTGTCGCGCAGAGACATCCCCTCCCTGTATTGAACCCAATCGTAGTAAAAGCGCGGACTGGTCAGTGCAGGCGGTCCGGGGAATACTTTCTCCAAGCGAGGGGCGTTCTCGTAATTGAAATAATATACGGTGTCCGTAGAGGACTTCTTCGCATCGTCTTTTGCCAACGTTGTGGATGGCAGCAGCGTGAAAAGACAGAATACGGGTAAAAGTCTCTTTGTGCTTGCTCGTAGAAGATACATGGCAATGGTGTACTTTATGTCATTTCTTGAAGTTCAGCACATAGAAGTTCTTCTTTACGCTGGAGATCATGACCTTTCCTTTGTATAGGAACACCCCTTCCGGCTCGTCTTTGAACCCCATGGCATAGATGTTGGTCGTACCCACGACCTTGTGTTTCTTCAGATCGATGACATGGATGTTGATAGGGGTATGTTTCTTTGTGGGGAATCCCTGTCCTATCACGAGCAGATTGCCGTGTACAAATCCTCCCTGCGCATTGGTCATCTTCCATTCGGTGTTGAAAGCGTCGGAGATGTCCTCGTCATTGAGGTATACGGCTTCCTGTATCTTGCCGTTGGCATCCCGCAGCGTGGGAAGTTTCATGCGGGTAATGCGCCCTATCTGGTTGTGTGCGGACTTCTTGTTGTTGTAACGGCTGTAAGCGACAATCTCTTTCTTGGCTTTGTCTATGGTGACATTGGGAGTTCCCAGCCTGTTCTCGCTGGTCATGCCCGGCAGATAGATGGCTTGAACCTGCTCGATGGCGAAAGAGTCTATCTCCTGCGCCTGGTTGAAATGAGGAAGGATGCGGAATACGGTTACCAGTCCCCTCTTTCCGTCCGGAACTTGGCGTTGGCTGATGTAGAGAAGAGGGAATATGTCGTCCTTGTCATAAAATTCCACACCGAAATTGGAGTTGTTGCAATGATACAGGAGGTTTCCGCTGAAGTTGGGTTCCTCGTGTGGCGGAAGCGTGAGATGGAACAAAGGTTTCTTCTGCTCCAAGTCGTAGAGGGTGATTCCTGACAGCTTGTCCTGTATCATGAACAGATACTTTCCGTAGTTGGCCGCGCTTTGATGCCATATCCCGTTTTCAGCTATCTTGTCAAAGGATGTCACTTCGGTAATGCCGTTCAGAGCGTTCTTTTTCTCTTTTGCGGGAATGTATTTCCCATAGGTTGGCAGTATTATAGCCAAAGCAAGGGCGAAAGCCCAAGCGTAGTTCTTTGTTCGTTTCATATTTTATTGATAGAATTTATTTCGTATGTCGGATGAGCATATCGCCCTTTTCGCATATATTGCCATGTTATTTCTTGAAGTCCAGCTCATACAAATTCTTCTTCACGCTGGAGATCATGACTTTCCCATTGTAAAGGAACACCCCTTCCGGCTCGTCTTTGAACCCCATGGCATAGATGTTGGTCGTTCCCACAACCTTGTGTTTCTTCAGATCAATGACATGGATGTAGGTGGGGTTTGTGGGACCTCTGTGTCCTATCACGAGCAGATCGCCGTGTACAAACCCTCCCTGTGCATAGGTCATCTTCCATTCGGTGTTGAAAGCGTCGGAGATGTCCTCGTCGTTGAGGTATACGGTTTCCTGTATCTTGCCGTTGGCATCCCGCAGTGTGGGAAGTTTCATTCGGGTGATGCGCCCTATCTGGTCG
>CAVEJA010000082.1:0-2233 GCA_963615745.1 Duodenibacillus sp. | reverse complement strand
GATGAAGCCTGTTGGCGGTTCTGTTTTCCGAAAGGGGCTTCGCCATTGTGCGGTTTGCCTGTATTTCTCCTTGGTGGTATTCGATGAAAGTGTTCGCTTCTGCCGCCTGTTTGAGGGCATCTTCGGTGAGGAGGGCGTGTGCCTCGGGTTTGGATTTGATATAATCAAGGATATAATATGATATGTTCGTAGGAAGGGATTCCTTGTTTGCGGTGTCGGATTCTATTTTCAGTTTGCAGGAAAGAAAGAGATTCCGTCTGGCACGGGTGCAAGCCACATAGAGTAAATTGATGCAATCGACGTGCTGCATGAAGACCTCCTCACGGTATTCTTCCGCATAGATGGAGTTCCCCATGTCTTTTTTTGTCTGGATAGGCAGCCAGGGCATTTGGTCATAGGGGGCTTTGGACGGCTGGCACCAGATGTTGTTTGAATAGAATCGGGAGCTGAGGATTTCCAGATCGCAGAATGGAACAAAGATATTGTCGTTTTCCAAGCCTTTGGCTTTGTGGATGGTCATGATCCGGATTCCTTGTGCTTTTCCGTTGATGGCTTTTTTGCAGAGCGTTTCCTCCCAGTATTCCAAGAAGTCAGTGGGACTTGATGATTTGCTGCTGATGAATGTGGAAAGCCCGTCAAAGAATCCATATACGAAACTGTCGTCTTGCAGCGTGCGTTCCCCTTGGGGCGTATATAGGAATATACGCGCCAGTTTTTCCATAAGCTCGTACAGAGGCAAGTCTGTCAGGTGCTCCTCTTCTGTGAATTGGGAGGGGAGGAGCTCTGCGAAGGTGTTTTCCTTAACCCGTTGGCGGATCTCCTCCCATCGGATGGGGTTCCCCAAGACCTCGTGCTGGTAACGGGAGATGATATAATAAAGGTAGATGTCGTTGTGTGTGGTGAGATAGCGCAGGGCTTGTATCAGGATATTGACGGAGACGGAGGATTCCAAAAGATACGCTTCCGCAGAGGCTATCCTCAGCTGGTCGTAAATGCCGCTGCCGTCCGCCTTGTGCTGTCGGTAGAGATAGTCGGTGATGGCTGTCGTCTCGGCTTTTTTCCGTACAAGGATGGTTATCCTGGACTGCTCTGTTCCGCGTTTGACGAGTTCGAGGATTTGGTCGAACATGTCCTGAATAATGGAATCCTGGCTCTCGAAAGCCTTTTTGTATGGCCAGAAACGGAGTTGCACATAGCCTCCTGAGTTCTTGGGGGCGTCGTAGAACTCTGTGAGATGTTCCGGGGTAAACTCTTCGTCGTAGATAGTCCGGATAGTGCCGTTTCCATCTATGCGCATTTTCTCGGAGAGATGCTTGAACAGAGAGAGGTTGAAGTCTACCACTTGTCCGCAGCTTCTGAAGTTCATCCTTTGGGGGATGATGGTTCCAGTGCCTTCCTTGAAGAATCTCCCCAATTGTTTCGGGGTGTTAATGTCTTTCAGAATCTCCCAATCCCCGTTCCTCCATCGGTAAATGCTCTGTTTGACATCCCCTACGAGAAGTACGGTGCCGTGGTTTGCCAGAACTTCCTCCACGAGTGGCTTGAACAACTCCCATTGCAGATGCGAGGTATCTTGGAACTCGTCTATCATGATATGACTGTATCTGATGCCGGCTTTTTCCAGGATGAATGTGGCGTCCCCTGTTTCCAATTCTCTTTTCAGGGTGATGGGTGTCATACTGATAAGGGCGGAGTTCTTTTCCTGCTCTTGTTCATTGATGATTTCCTGAATACGGCTGATCAGACACAGCTCGTGCAGATATTGCTCCGAGAGTTGGATGCTGATAATGGTGTTTTGGAGCTGGTTGTACAGGTCGTCTATTTCCAGAAGGAGAGCTCTTGAGCGTTCTGCGTCGGAGAAACATTTCTTTCTCCATTCGTCAAGGTTGCTCACCATTGCTCTCTTGCTCTTTGTCAGCGGGGAGGATTTGGCATTGGGATCTTTGAGGACAGCCCTGATGGATTCAATATATCCTGTGAAATATTTGGAGTAGGTTTTCAGATACCCTCTCTCTTCAAGCCGGGTATACTGCTCGAGTTTGTCCTTTAATGCCCCAGCCAAACTCTGGTGTTCGCTGTGATGCTTTAGGGCGTGCCTGTAATTGTCAATGTTGCTTTTCTCCGCCACATGCCTGTG
The DNA here is from genome assembly GCA_963615745.1 of Duodenibacillus sp. Classification (GTDB taxonomy): domain Bacteria; phylum Bacteroidota; class Bacteroidia; order Bacteroidales; family Bacteroidaceae; genus UBA6382. Next base: position 96 of record CAVEJA010000082.1, on the reverse strand, counting down.
GATGGTGTCTTGGTTCTGTAGAAACGGCTCTTTGGTGAGTTCCCTGCATAGCTGTTTGATCTGCCGTCTGATGTCCCATGACTTCTCCTTGTCGAA
>CAVEJA010000081.1:6284-14557 GCA_963615745.1 Duodenibacillus sp. | reverse complement strand
GGGCGTGTGAGCCTCGCCGGACGGTCGCCTGTCCTTTTCTTGTTGCCGCGCATAGTGTCTCGGACTTGTTTTGGACGTTTCTGTCTTTGATTCCCGCAATACTTGACAGCACGGGGGAGGCGGATGCGGACGGGAAGCGGGGGGCTGTGCCGTTGTCCGGCATGCGCACTCTGCGGTGCGTCGGATACCGCCCAGGTGTCGGTGCGCGCCCTGTCTCCGACCCGTCAGCCCGTCGTGTGATGGTGAAGATTACGGTGGAATAGACGTAGATAGAAACGATATCCATTTGCGGATATAGGTGTCCTGAATTTTGATAGGAAAGGCATGGACGCAGCCTCCGGGCGGAATCCATGCCTTTCTTGTGTGTTTTTTATCGGGGTTTCCTTGTCTTCCAATGTGGCTTTTTGGCTACCTTTGTAAATCAGAAAGTAAAATCAGTTCCTTATGAGGTATTTAAGTTTGTTCCTATTGTTCGTGATGACAAATGTTTTCGGTATGGCAGGAAAATCTATTTCTTTGGCTCAGATAGTCAATAATGAGTTCAAGCCCGAGGTGATAGCGGGAATACGCCCTTTGAATGACGGTGTGAGTTTTGCCCGCATCAGTGATGACAACAAGCGGATATTGAAATATTCCTATAAGACAGGCAGTCAGATGGCGGTTCTCTTCGATGCTGAGAAGGCGAAAGGGGAGAAAATCAAGGAGTTCGAGGACTATATCCTTTCCCCGGACGAGAGCCGCATCCTTATCCAGACCCAGACCACGCAGCGGTACCGCCGTTCCAAGACGGCTGTGTACTACATCTACGATGTGGCGAACAACAAGCTGGAGCCTCTGTCCAAGGGCGGGCCGCAGGAGCAGCCGCTGTTCTCCCCGGACGGAAACGTGATCGCCTTTGCGCGTGAGAACAACCTTTTCCTGGTGAAACTGCTGTTCAACAACAGCGAGAGCCAGGTGACTACGGACGGAAAGCTGAACGAGGTGATCAACGGCATCCCCGACTGGGTGAACGAGGAGGAGTTCTCCACTTCCCGTTCCTTTGATTTCAGTGCCGACAGCAAGATGCTGGCATGGATTCGTTACGACGAGAGGAATGTGCGTACATTCGATATGCCTTTGTACAAAGGCTCTCATCCGTCCCGTGAGGAGTATGGTCTGTACCCCGGGAAATACAGTTACAAATATCCCAAGGCGGGTGAGGAGAACTCCCGTGTGAGCGTTTTGACATACGACATAAAGAGCCATGTCACCCGCAGGATGGAAGTGCCGATGGACAGCGACGGATATGTTCCCCGCATCAAGTTCACTTCCACGCCCGACCAGCTGGCTATCATCACCCTGAACAGGCATCAGAGCCGTATGGATGTGTATATGGGCAACGCCCGCTCCCGTCTTTGCAAGCTGGCAGTGCGGGAGGAGAACGACAAGTATGTGAGTGAGAAAGCCTACACGGACATCCTTTTCAAGGGCAACCACTTCGCCATGATGAGCGACCGTAGCGGTTACAGACATCTGTACTGGTACACTACGACAGGGCAGCTGGTGAAACAGATTACCTCCGGGAAGAACGAGGTGGTCGATTTCTATGGATATAACGAGGCCGACCAGAGCTTTTATTACCGTGCCTACGACAACAGCCCTCTGCGCACAGCCGTTTTCAAGACCGATTTGAAAGGGCGTACCAGAAAGCTCTCCTCTCAGGAAGGCACGAATACAGCCGTTTTCAGCAAGTCGTTCGATTATTTCATCAGCCAGTACTCCAATATCACCACACCTCCCGTCTTCTCCCTTTGCAACGGAGAGGGGAAGAAGCTGAAGGAGCTTGTCAGCAATGACGCATTGAAAAAGAACCTCTCCCAGTACGATATGCCCGTGAAGGAGTTTTTCACCTTCAAGACCGGTGACGGTGTGGAGCTGAACGGATGGATGATGAAGCCCGCCCGCTTCGATGCGGGACGGAAATACCCTGTGGTGATGTACCAGTATTCAGGTCCCGGCTCGCAGAACGTGACCGACGCATGGGGCGCGGGCTTCTATGCGGGCGGTGTGTTTGAAAGTTATCTGAACAGTCTGGGCATGATTGTGGTATGCGTGGACGGTCGCGGAACAGGCGGACGGGGCGCGGATTTCGAGAAATGCACTTATCTGAATCTCGGAAAACTGGAGAGCAGAGACCAGGTGGAGACCGCCCTGTACTTGGGAGGACTGCCCTATGTGGACAAGAACAACATCGCTATATGGGGATGGAGCTATGGCGGTTTCAATACTTTGATGAGTATGAGCGAGGGCCGTCCCGTCTTCAAGTGCGGTGTGGCGGTTGCTCCTCCCACGGACTGGCGTTTCTATGACACCGTGTACACGGAACGGTATATGCGCACACCAGGTGAGAACGGCGACGGGTATGATTACTGTCCTCTGTTCCTGGCGGACAAACTCAGCGGCGAGCTGCTGATATGCCACGGTCTGGCGGATGACAACGTGCATTACCAGAACACGGCGGAGTATTCCGAGGCTCTGGTACAGGCTGGAAAGCAGTTCGAGATGCAGGTCTATACCAACAGAAACCATCAGATTTCAGGCGGAAAAACCCGTGAGCATCTGATGAACCGCATCACCCGTTTTTTCAGCAGCCGTCTCAAGTAAGTCAGGTCCGGATTCAAAGTTTTACCGATATGAAGAAGAAAATGGTATCTCCCTCTATGCTGTCAGCCGATTTCGGGCATTTGTCCCGTGATGTCAGGATGCTGAATGAGAGTAACTGCGACTGGATTCATCTGGATGTGATGGACGGAGTGTTCGTTCCCAATATCTCTTTCGGCTTCCCTGTGATGCAGGCGATGGCGGAGGAGGCTGCCAAACCCTTGGATGTCCATCTGATGATTGTCCATCCCGAGAAATTCATTGAGGAGGTGAAGGCTCTGGGGGCGTATGTCATGTCCGTTCACCAGGAGGCATGCCCCCATCTGCATCGTGTCATCCAGCAGATCAAGGCTGCGGGGATGAAGGCAGGCGTCGTGCTGAACCCCGCCACCCCGCTGTGTACGTTGGAGAACGTGCTGTGCGATGTGGATCTGGTATTGCTGATGAGCGTGAATCCCGGTTTCGGCGGACAGAAATTCATTCCGCAGACCCTGGATAAGATAAGGAAACTCCGCAGTATGCTTGATGAGGCGGGGTCGGAAGCCCTGATAGAGGTGGACGGTGGTGTAAGCCGTGCCAATGCCGCCGGACTGTATGCGGCGGGCGCGGATGTTCTGGTGGCTGGCAGTGCGGTCTTTCATGCGGCTTCCCCTGCGGCGGAAATAGATGCTTTGAAGTCGTAGGGACGGTGTGAACCCCTTTCGGCAGCTTTTTCTGAATGCCGGGACTTTCCGCATAGCGTTGCCGCTTGCGTTGGGAATAGGTGTCTCCTGGTATCTGCGGGAACGGATAGAGGCGTTCTGGTATGTCTTTCTTGTCGCATCGGCAGTGATGTTCTGCCTGATGTGGGTTGTGGGGAGGAGGCGCATGCCGTTGTATTCCTATGCTTTCGCCGTCGTCCAAAGTCTTTTCTTCCTGTCGCTGGGTGCGGCTCTGCTGCTGCGGTACTGCCATTCCCTGCAGGTCTCGTGGCTTCCTGAGAGGACATTCTATCAGGGAGTGGTTGTCGATTCCCTCAAAAGCGGCGAGTACACACGGACTTATGAGGTGGCGTTGCTGGAAGAGATGGATTCCAGCGGATGGCATCCCCGCAGGGAACGGGTTGTTCTGGCTGTCCGCAAAGAAAAATCCGGCAGTCCGCCCCGGACGGGCGATGCCGTCATCTTTTATGGAAAAATGCGCAACCCCCGTAACCAAGGCAATCCCGGCGAGTTTGACTACGCCTCATGGATGCTGAAGAAAGGCGTGGGCGGTGAGATTTATAGCGGCAGCGATTGCAAACGGTGTTTGGGACTGGCGGAGAAACGGTTGCTCCGACAGCTGGATGTGTGGACTAGCCTGAGAATCCATGCGCTGAAAATACGTTACAGACTGCTCGGAAAATACACTTCGGCAGGGATAGCGGGGGACGAGTACGGACTTCTGGCAGCCATGACATTGGGCGACAGGCATGGATTGAGCCGGGAAGTGCAGTCGTTGTTCTCCCGGTCGGGCGTGAGCCATGTGCTGGCATTGTCCGGTCTGCATCTGGGAATATTGGTGAGCCTTTTGCTGTTTCTGCTGTCCCCCTTGCTCAAATCGGGGAGAGGGCGGTGGATGGCGGGAGGTATCTGTGTCGTTTTCATCTGGATGTTTGCCTTGGTGGCGGGGCTGGGGGTGTCCTTGCAGCGTGCCGCGGTCATGTACACTCTCTTTCTGCTGTTCTTCGTGCGCAGGGAGCAGGGTGTTCCCCTTGACCATCTCGCCCGTGCTGCGGTCATCCTGCTGGTGTTCCGCCCAGTCTCTCTGTTGGAGATAAGCTTCCAACTGTCATTCCTGTCCGTCTTTTTCATCCTGTTTCTGCGGCCTGTGTACCTGGATATTCTGTCGTATATGGGCGTAAGGAGGAAAACGGTGGTGGGAGATTTCCTGTATGTCTCCCTGGCAGCCCAGTTCGCCACTGCCCCGTTGGTGGCTTATGTCTTCCATGTGCTCTCTCTGACCTTCCTTTTCGGAAATATGGTGATGATACCTGCCACATATCTTTTGCTCGGGGCGGCTCTGCTGTTTTTCCCGTGCTCGCTCATTCCCGGAGCGGCGGTGTTTTTAGGGGACTGTATGACTGTGGTGCTGCGGACTGTGAGGGCGTTTTTAGAGGGGTTGGCTTCCCTGCCCTGCTCGTCCGTGGAGGTTTTTCCCTCGGTGATGACCGTACTGCTGTGCTATATCCTGATGTTCTTGTTGGTCAGGCTGTGGTCGAAAAGGACATCATGGGTGTTTGGGCAAGTCCTTGCCACCGTTTTTCTTCTGGCAGTGAGTGTGTGGAGCAGTGTGGCGGACGGAAAAATCTCTCCTCAGATCGTTTTCTATAATATTCCATCCTGTCCCACCGTCCATTTTATCTCGTCCGCATCCCGTTCCGCCCTGTGGTCTCCCGATTCCCGGATGGCGAAAGAGAGGACGGCAGGCATCGCCCGGACTTTCTGGAAAAGCAGGAGGATGGCTCCGCCTGTGTTTTTCAAGGGTGATTACCGCTCTCCCTGTCTGTCGTACAACCATGGTGTCGTTCTGTTTGGCGGGAAACGGATTGCGCTGGTTTCCCAAGATGCTTGGGAGGTGAGGGCGGAACGCCAGCCGTTGGAGGTGGATGCGCTCTATCTGTACCGTGACTGCCATACTCCGTTGGAGGAATTGTGCCGGGTGTTCCGTCCCCGTCTTCTCGTTCTGGACGCATCCCTGTTTGAGAAAAGGCGTGGGGAGTATCTGCGGGCGGCGGAGTCGCTCGGCATCAGATGCCATGATATTGGAGAACAGGGGGCGTTGGTGCTGCCTTGCGGAGGGTAGAGGGAAAATATGTGGTATACATATCTCTGGGGCGGATTGGCGATTGAATTTTAACGTTTGCCAACACGGGGTTTAACATTCCACGGAGATAGTACTCGTAACTCTGCGAGTTAGAAAAATTGTTATACGGTTTTACACCTCGAAAAAGCCCGTTTTAACACTCGTAACTCCGTGAGTTAGGAACGCTGAAACGCGGAGTAATTTTTTTCGGACGGGCTAACGCTTGTGCAGAATCAGCTTGTTGATCAGTTTCTCCCTGCGTTTCTTCAAGGCGAGTTCCGCCTCGTCAGCCTCTTTTTTCTTGTTGAGTTCAAGCTCCTTGAGGTTTTTCAGTACTGTATTGAGGCTTTTCTGGGCGATGAGCGTGTCCATCCTGGTCAGTCCGCGGAGGGCGTCTTTCAGCGATTGCTCGGCAATGAGTTTCGCCTTGTCGTACACCTCAAGACCGTGGCGTGTGATCCGTATGTAGTTGGAACGCCAGTCGGTGCGGCTCTTGTCCCGGATGATGATGCCGTCTTCCTCCAGAGCGTCCAGAAGCCGGGTCACCGTACTCTTGCTGAAGGAAGTCGCCTCGCTGATTTGCTGCTGCGTGCAGGTGTCCCTCATGCTGATGGCGAGTAGGACATCCCATTGCTCGCCTGTGATGCCGAGGTTTGCCTCCTTGAAATCGTCCGCTATTTTCTTCCGCAGCAGGGTACTCACCCTGCCGTTCATCAGTCCGAAAACAAGTCGGAAGTCTATTGTGTAATCCATAATCTGAAGCAGTAACCATACAAAAGTACGGATTTTCTTGGTCAAACTTTTGCTTGTCTGCGAAAAAAATACGAACTTTGCACCCGCAAAATAAATGTAATTAATTTTATAAACTAAGAGATTAAGTATGAATCAGTACGAAACCGTTTTCATTTTAACTCCCGTTTTATCTGATGACCAGATGAAGGAAGCGGTTGGAAAGTACCGTGACTTTCTGACATCCAACGGCGCAGAGATTCTCTACGAGGAGAATTGGGGAATGAAGAAACTGGCTTACGCCATCGAGAAAAAGTCAAGCGGCTTTTATGTGGTATTCGGCTACAAGGCTGAACCCACCCTTATCAAGAAGCTGGAGATAGATTTCCGTCGTAACGAGCGTGTCATTCGCTACATCACTGTCAAGATGGACAAGAATGCCGCTGCTTATGCCGCTAAACGTGAACAATTAAGAAACAAAAAGGAGGACTAAATTATGGCAGATGTAAAATCAGAAATCAGATATTTGACCCCGCCTTCAGTAGATGTCAAGAAGAAGAAATACTGCCGTTTCAAGAAGAGCGGTATAAAGTATATTGACTACAAAGATCCTGAATTCCTGAAGAAGTTCTTGAACGAGCAGGGCAAAATTCTTCCCCGCCGCATTACCGGAACTTCCCTGAAATATCAGCGTAGAGTGGCTCAGGCAGTTAAAAGAGCGCGCCATCTGGCTCTGCTCCCATTTGTAACCGATATGATGAAATAAGGAGGCTCTCATGGAAATTATATTGAAAGAAGACGTAATCGGATTGGGTTACAAGAATGATATTGTTACAGTGAAGAACGGCTACGGCCGTAACTACCTCCTCCCGCAGGGAAAGGCTGTTATCGCTTCCGCTTCCGCCAAGAAAGTGCTTGCCGAGAATTTGAGACAGCGTGCCCATCGTTTGGCTAAAATCAAGGCGGATGCTCAGGAACTGGCAGACAAACTGGCTAAGGTAGAGGCATTGGTTATCCCGATGAAGGTAAGCCCTACGGGGACTATCTATGGCTCTGTGACCAATGTGCAGATTGCAGACAAGCTGACCGAGAAAGGCTTCAGCGTAGAGCGCAAGCTGATTGTTGTTCCCGCAGTGAAGGAAGTAGGCGAATACAAGGCTGAAATCAAACTGCACAAGGAAGTATCGGCTGAGGTTGCCTTCAGCGTGGTGGCAGAAGAGAACTGATATTCTCCCGAAGATAAATAAGAAAAAGAGTCTCATCAAGAGACTCTTTTTTGTTTCCTGTTATCGTAACCTTTGAAAGATGTATCTTTGCAGCAGAAAAACAAGATAATCCATCCCGTATGAAAAAGTTATTTTTGGTATGTCTCGCCGCACTCGTCCCCCTCTTCGGTGTGCGTGTGATGGGAGACAAAACGCATGTGTCGGTAGTGAAGTGTGAGATAAACGGTGTCCTGGAGGAGGACAACATGGCAAGTGTGGCGTTCCTGATAAAAGATGCCGGAGGAAAACCTCAGATTCTGGACTCGGCAAAGGTGAGCGGTGGAAAGTTCCACCTGACTGCCGAACTGGAGGATCTGCCCTGTGTGCGCTTCGTAGGGCTGAAAGGACTGCGGACGGACTACATCACGGTGTTTCTGGATGCCGACAAACTGGATGTGGTTCAGGACAAGAAGACACATATTATAAAGGTGGCAGGGTCGGAAACGAATGAATCCTATTCCCAAATGATGGAACAGCTGGGCGAACAGCAGAAAAGACTGAAGTCCATGAGGGAGGCCCGCAAGGACAACACACTGTCCGAGGAGGCCCGCAAGGAGCTGGAGGAGAGTATGGAGGACATTTATAAGCGGATGGATGCCGTGCAGAAGAAGTATCTGGACGAGAACGCCACCAACATCATGGGACTGGCGTTGCTGCATGAGATGTATTCCGATATGGATGGCGGCATGGTGGAAAGCTATCTTCAGAAAATACCCGCCGCATACAGGGAGGATACCTGGTATAAGCGTATCACCGAGTATGTGGAGGCGGAGAAAAAGACCGCAGAGGGAAATGAATATCCTGATGTGGAATTGC
>CAVEJA010000081.1:0-6274 GCA_963615745.1 Duodenibacillus sp. | reverse complement strand
ATGGAAAAACGAAGAAAATATCCGACTTCGTGGAAGAGGGGAAATTCACCATTATAGATTTCTGGGCGAGCTGGTGCGCCCCGTGTCGTGCGGAAATGCCCAATCTGGTGAGGATATACAAGGAGTTCGGTGACAAGGGGATTAGTATTTTAGGGATTTCCTTAGATAATAATTCCACCGCATGGAAGAAAGGCATCAAGGATCTGGGCATTACCTGGGGACAGTTGTCCGATTTAAAAGGATGGCGGAGCAAAGCCGCCGAGGAATATGGCGTGCGCTCCATTCCCAAGACCATTGTTGTCGCCCCCAACGGACGTATTGTGAAGAAGGGATTGCGTGGCAAGGAACTGTACGAGGCGTGCAAGGAATGGGCAAAGTAGGCTCGCGGACGGAAAGCGGAACGGGGCGGACGGCATGGAATCCTCTCCACAAGGGGTTGTAAAAGAGTGGCTCGAAATTAGGATAGCTCGGAAAAAATAGCTATTTTTGCATTCTTAAATGCTGATATTGGACGAAATATAACAAAGTAAACAGATAAAATGAAATCACAAGACATTAAAATCGGAACCTGCATCCGTCTGGATGGCAAATTGTTCTTCTGCATCGATTTCCTCCATGTAAAGCCCGGTAAGGGAAATACCTTCATGCGTACCAAGCTGAAGTCCGTAGTGGATGGTAGGGTATTGGAGAGACGTTTTAACATTGGCGAGATTCTGGAGGATGTGCGCGTGGAGCGTCGCCCCTACCAATTCTCCTATGCGGAAGGCAATATGATGCATCTGCTGAACCAGGAGACTTGGGACGATGTCGCTGTTGAGCGTGAAATGATAACAGGCGTGGAATATATGAAAGAGGGAGATGTGCTTGAAGTTGTCAAGGATGCCTCCACGGACACCATCCTGTTTGCGGAAATGCCGGTGAAGACAGTGCTGAAGATAACCTATACAGAACCCGGTCTGAAAGGTGATACCGCCACCAACACCACGAAACCCGCCAAAGTGGAGACGGGTGCGGAAGTCAGAGTTCCTCTGTTCTGCAACGAGGGCGAGCTGATAGAGGTGGATACCCGCGACGGCTCTTATGTGAACCGTGTGAAAGCCTAAGGAAAAAATGCCGACAGACTGGAATACATACTATGTTTTCCAGTACAAAATAAAGGGAACACTCTTTCGAGTATTCCCTTTTTTAGTCTTATCTTTGCAAGAATATGAAATACTCGGTTGTTATTCCTGTATATAATCGTCCCGATGAGGTGGATGAGCTTCTGGCAAGTCTGGTACGGCAAAGTTTCAAAGACTTTGAGGTCATCATCGTGGAAGACGGCTCGGCTGTCCCTTGCCGGGATATAGTGGAGAGATACAGGGACGGACTGGATGTGCGCTACCTTTGGAAGGAGAACGGAGGGCCGTCCGCCGCCCGCAATATGGGTGTGGCGGAATGTAAGGGAGAGTATGTCCTGATACTGGATTCGGACTGCGTGGTACCTCCGGGGTATATGGCTGCCATAGAAAAGGAGCTGGAAACCCTGCCTTGCGACGCTTTCGGCGGTCCCGACAGGGCAAACGCCGCATTCACACCCTTGCAAAAAGCCATCAGCTACACGATGACGAGTTTCTTCACTACGGGAGGAATCCGGGGAGGAAAGCGGAAACTGGACAAGTTCTATCCCCGCAGTTTCAACATGGGGGTGAGGACCTCCTGTTATAAAACCTTGGGCGGATTCTCTGATATGCGTTTCGGGGAGGACATAGATTTCAGTCTGAGGATATTTGAGGCGGGGTATTCCTGCCGTCTGTTTCCCGAAGCGTGGGTGTGGCACAAGCGGAGGACGGATTTCAAAAAATTCTTCCGTCAGGTCATCAATTCGGGGATAGCCCGCATCCATCTGGCGAAACGCCATCCCGGTTCTTTGAAAATGGTTCATCTGCTGCCTGCGGCATTTACCGTAGGTGCGCTGTTCCTGCTGCTGTGCGGTGTGTTCTGCTGGTACTTTCTGCTCCCTCTGGCACTGTACTCGCTGTTGGTGTTCATGGGGGCTTCTGTAAAAGAGAGGAATATATGGGTAGGTGTGTTAGCCGTTCCCGCCGCTTTCGTGCAACTGTGTGGCTACGGTATAGGATTCCTGTGGTCGTGGTGGCATTGCCGTGTGCTGGGAAAAGAAGAGTTCGGCGCGTTCCAGAAAACATTCTATAAATGAAAATCGTTTGAGAACCATGCCGGGAAACAGCAGAAAATCCATTCATGACTGGAACGAGGATGCCCGCCCGAGGGAGAAAATGATGAAATTCGGGGCGGATTCTCTGAGCAATGCCGAGCTGCTTGCCATATTGATAGGCAGTGGTACGAGGGATGAGGATGCCGTTTCCCTGATGGAGCGTGTGATGGAAGACCACCATAATAATTTTGACGAGTTTTGCAGGATGGGTTACGAGGATCTTGTCCAATACAAAGGCATAGGTCCGGCAAAGGCGGTCACCCTGCTGGCTGCCATCCGGCTCGCCCAGCGCAGAACGCTCTCCCGCACGGACAAACGTACAAAGTGTGACAGCCCGGAGGTGATATACCGGATTCTCGTGGAGAAAATGCGGGATCTGACTACGGAGGTATGCTATGTGCTGGCGTTGGATCAGCATCTGCATTATGTCGCTGACAAACAAATTGCCTCTGGAGGCTTTACCGCCACGATAGTAGATCCCCGTGTGGTGCTGAGATATGTGCTTTCCAAGAATGCCGTTGCCATGGCGTTGGCACACAATCACCCCTCCGGCTCATTGAAACCCAGCAGGGAAGACGACCAGCTGACGCTGCGGGTGAAGACAGCGTGCGACGCGCTCGGAATAAGATTCGTAGACCACCTCATCGTAACAGGAAACGGCTATTACAGTTATGGCGAGGAGGGAAAATTATAAATGAGAAAACTTCAGCTGTTATGGAAGAAAACAAAATATCGAAATCATCGGGTTCGTTCACCACAGAGGACAAGATCGTGGAGGTGCTGCGCACGGTGTATGACCCGGAAATCCCTGTCAATATCTATGACTTGGGACTTATCTACAAAATAGACTTCAACGAGGAGACAGGCTCTCTGAATGTGGACATGACCCTGACCGCTCCCGGATGTCCTATGGCGGATTATATCGTGGAGGATGTGCGCCAGAAACTGATGGGAATTCGCACTGTAATGGAGGCGAATGTTAATATTGTGTTCGAGCCTCAGTGGGACGAGTCCATGATGAGCGAGCAGGCAAGGGCTGACTTGGGACTGTTGTAGGATAGGAGAATGAAGAAAGTCTTTTTCCTCAGTGACGCTCATCTGGGTTCTTGGGCGATAGAAAACGGGAGGCATCAGGAACTCCGGGTGGTTCATTTCTTGGAAAGCATCAAGAGAGAGGCTTCCGCTGTCTATCTGTTAGGGGACATATTTGACTTCTGGTACGAGTACAGATATGTCGTACCCAAGGGATTCACCCGTCTTTTGGGGAAGATAAGCGAACTGACGGATATGGGCGTTGAGGTGCATTTCTTTTCGGGAAATCATGACTTGTGGTGCGGCGATTATCTGGAAAAGGAATGTGGAGTGACCCTGCATAGGGATATGGACTTCGTTACCATAGGCTCCAGGCGTTTCTGTCTGGCGCACGGTGATGGTTATGACCACAAGGACAGGAAATATCTGCTTTTGAGAAGCGTGTTCCATAACCGTATCTGCCAGCGGCTTTTTTCTTTCGTCCATCCCCGATGGGGCGTTTCCTTAGGTTATGAATGGGCGAGAAGGAGCAGACTGAAACACAATATAACAGAAGGGTTCTGGGCAGGAACAGAGAACGACGGACTGTATCAGTACTGTCGGGAGCTGATGAAGACACACGCTCCGATAGATTATTTTATATTCGGTCACAGACATGTGGATGTGGATATCCCGATGGACGGGACGGAAACACGCTTTGTTATCCTGGGAGACTGGGTGACAAAGTACTCTTATGGCGAGTTCGACGGGGAAAATCTGGCGATCAGGCACTACGAGGACTTTTAGTATATGAAGAGAATACTACTGGCGTTCTTTTTATTGACCGGGGCTTTCCTCGGAATAGCGGCACAGCGAGCCAAGGTGCTGCGTTCTGTGAATATGGGGAAATGGAAAATACCGGTCGGCAATTATAGCGGTATCACCCCATTGGGCAACGACGACTATGCCGTGGTGGATGACAAAAGTCCTTACGGTGGTTTCTACGTGCTGCATATAGAGATGGACTTGAACAGCGGCAAGATACGCTCTGTCCGCAGAAGCGGTTTCTTTGGGGATGACGGCAGAAAAGACGATGACAACGAGGATATTGTCTTCGTTCCCGCAAGAGGGACAGTGTTTGTCACCAGTGAGAAGAACCAGACCGTGGAGGAGTATTCCATGACAGGGCGAAGGACGGGAGACGGATTGAGGATTCCGAGGATGTTTTCCGCAGACAGTATCTTAGGAAACTGTGGTTTCGAGGCTTTGGCATACGATACGGTGGAGCGGAAATTCTTCCTATCGACGGAATGTGCCCTGCCAAAAGACAAGAGGTATGGGGAAGACGCACTCCAGCCGATACGCATCCAATGTTTTGACAACCGACTTGAACCGTGCGGGCAGTGGGCTTACCTGATGGAGAAAGCCCTTTTGAAAAGCAATGCCAAGTACTATACGCATGGTATCCCCGCCATGCTTTCCGACGGACAAGGATATATATATATTATGGAACGCGAGTTGTCTGTTCCGCAAGGGTATATCGGGGCGAAGACTTCCGTCCGTATCTTCAAGGTGCGGCTTGATTCCCTGAATATGTTGCGGGATGTGTCACCCTCTTTGTCCAGGCTGCCGGGAGACGGATTCCTCCCCAAGGAGGAGGTGTGCTCCTTTGTGACCCACTTGTCTTTGGGGAAAATGAATTTCGGTAACTTCGAGGGGATGTGCTGGGGACCGGTTCTGAATGACGAAAGACGGACGATATTGCTAATCTGTGACTCCCAAAACGGGGAGGGAAACCGCTTTTACCATCTGAAAGACTATCTCAAAGTAATCATTCTTTGAAAGAAAACGGAGTTTTGACAGGGCTTAGAAAATAGTCAGTTCTATGGGGCAATGGTCGCTTCCCGTGATCTCACTATGGATTTCCGCTCCTTTCAACTCGGTTTGGAGACGGTTGGATGTGAGAAAATAGTCGATACGCCATCCGGCGTTCTTCTCTCTGGCATGAAAACGGTACGACCACCAGGAATACGCCCCTTCCAAATCGGGATGGAAAAAGCGGAAAGAGTCCGTGAAACCACTGGAGAGAAGGGTTGTCATCTTTTCTCTCTCCTCATCGGTGAAACCCGCATTGTGCCTGTTTGACTTGGGGTTCTTGAGGTCTATCTCCTGATGGGCTACATTCAGATCCCCGCAGAGGATGACGGGCTTCCTCTTGTCAAGGTTCAAGAGATAGGCACGGAAATCGTCCTCCCACCGCATACGGTAGTCCAGTCTCCTCAGTCCGTCCTGAGAATTGGGTACATAGGCGGTGACAAGGAAGAAACGGTCATATTCCAATGTGATCACTCGGCCTTCGTGGTCGTGCTCGTCAATACCTATTCCCAAAGTTACATCCAGCGGACAGTGCTTTGTGAAGACGGCAGTCCCCGAATATCCCTTTTTCTCTGCGTAGTTCCAAAAGGACTGGTAGCCCATGAAAGCCAAATCAAGCTGTCCCGCCTGCATCTTGGTTTCCTGCAAACAGAAGAAATCCGCATCCAAATCGTGGAAGATATTGCTGAAGCCTTTCCCCTCGCAGGCTCTCAGCCCATTGACATTCCAAGAGATAAATTTCATCATAACGTGTTGTTTGAGTGCAAAAGTAAATCATTTTCACGAGATAGGGCGGGAGATGCTCCGCTTGTCTGTCTGTAAAAAAAATGGTATTTTTGCAGAAACACAAAAGCACATGTACCGTTTCATAAGATATATCTTTCTTTTCTTCAGTTTCTTCTACTGTATGTTTTCTGCCAGAGCCCAGTTGGTTTTCCAGCAAAAGGAACATGACTGGGGGCAGATGTTATGGAACGAGCCTGTTTCTGTGACCATCTCTGTGGGCAACAGGGGGACAGAGGCTGTCACCATAGGAGATATTCGCACCTCCAACAGTGCGGTGAAAGCGGTATGGTCCCGTACTCCGATTCTCCCTGGAGCGTTTGTAGAGGTGCGTCTGGAAATGGAAACTCCGATACTGGGGCGTTTCGACCATAGTGTGACGGTTTATAC
>CAVEJA010000080.1:1706-7222 GCA_963615745.1 Duodenibacillus sp. | reverse complement strand
CCTTCTGGATGAGCCGCTCGATTTTGCTTTGACGTGTTTTTTCCATAGGGACAAAATGTTTGAAGGTTGTTATTGTACTTTGCTGCCGGGTTTGACCTCGCTCATGGTCGTGGTGACAGACAGGGAGTTGTCGTAGTTGAGGGCGGACAATATCATGCCGCAGCTTTCCTCGCCCATCATCTTCCGGGGAGCCAGGTTGGCGATGAAGACGACTTGCTTTCCTACGAGGGCTTCCGGCTCATAGAAGGCGGCTATGCCGCTCAGGATGGTACGGTCTTTCCCGCTTCCATCGTCGATGGTGAATTTCAGGAGTTTCTTGCTTTTCTTTAATTTCTCGCAGGCTTTGACATACCCTACACGCAAATCCAGCTTCTCGAAATCCTCAAACGGGATATTTTCCTTGAAGGGCTCGGCATGATAGGAGGCGGCTTCATTCTCTTTTTTGATGTTCTCCAGACGTTGGAGCTGGGCGTTGATGACCTCGTCCTCTATTTTCTCGAACAGCAGCTCCGGCTCTGCCAGCTGGTGTCCGGCTTTCAGAATCTCGGTATCGCCCAGTTGCTCCCAGCTGTAGGTGTCGATGTTCAGCATTTTCCTGAGCTTTTGCGAGCTGAACGGCAGGAACGGCTCAAAGGCAATAGCCAGATTGGCGGTCAGCTGCAGGGAGATGTTCAGAATGGTCTCCACACGCTTGGGGTCTGTCTTCCATACTTTCCACGGCTCACATTCCGTAATATAGCGGTTTCCTATGCGGGCAAGGTTCATGGCTTCTTTCTGTGCCTCGCGGAACTTGAAGTTTTCAAGCAGGCTTTCCACGTTTTCCTTGACATCCTTGAACTCATCCAATGCTTTTTTGTCAGCCTCCAGCAGCTCTCCACAGGCGGGAACGACACCATTCCAATACTTTTTGGTGAGCTGCAAAGCCCTATTGACGAAGTTCCCATAGATAGCCACCAGCTCGGAATTGTTCCGTTCCTGGAAGTCTTTCCATGTGAAATTGTTGTCTTTCGTTTCGGGGGCGTTGGCGGTGAGCACATAGCGCAGCACATCCTGTTTGCCCGGGAAGTCCTTCAAATACTCGTGCAGCCATATCGCCCAGTTGCGCGAGGTGCTTATCTTGTCGTTTTCAAGGTTCAGGAACTCGTTGCTGGGGACATTGTCCGGTAGGATATAGCCTCCGTGAGCTTTCAGCATGGTGGGGAAGACGATGCAATGGAATACGATATTGTCCTTTCCGATAAAATGGACGAGCCGTGTTTCGGGGTCTTTCCACCAGGTTTCCCATTTCCCCCATTTGGATGGGTCTTTGTCACAGAGTTCCTTGGTATTGCTGATATAGCCGATGGGTGCGTCGAACCATACGTAAAGAACCTTCCCTTCCGCACCCGGAACAGGAACGGGGATGCCCCAGCTGAGGTCGCGGGTAACGGCACGAGGTCTTAAATCCATGTCCAGCCAGCTCTTGCATTGACCGTAGACATTGCTGCGCCATTCCTTGTGCCCTTCCAATATCCATTCTTTCAACCAGTCCTGGTATTTCTCCAGAGGAAGATACCAGTGCGTGGTGGATTTTTTCACCAGCGGATTGCCGGTTACAGCGTTGTACGGGTTGATGAGCTCTTCCGGAGACAATGTGCTTCCGCACTTCTCGCACTGGTCACCGTAAGCATCAGCGGCATGGCAATGAGGACATTCCCCGCGGATGTTCCTGTCGGTAAGGAATTCCCCCTCCTGCTCATCGTAGTATTGCTCGGTTGTCAGTTGTACGAATTTCCCGTTGTCATTGAGCGTTTTGAAGAAATCGCTGGCAAACTTGCAGTGGATGTCACTCGTGGTACGGCTGTATACATCGAAGGAAATGCCAAATTCCTCGAAGGATTTCTTGATGAGATGGTGGTATCTGTCCACTACCTGTTGAACGGAAATACCCTCTTTGCGCGCGCGGATGGTCACGGGAACACCATGCTCGTCGGACCCTCCTACGAAAATAACATCCTTTTTCTTCAATCTAAGGTATCTTACATAAATGTCGGCAGGAACATAAACTCCTGCCAGATGACCTATATGAACACCTCCGTTTGCGTAAGGCAAAGCTGCGGTGACGGTAGTGCGCTTAAAATTTTTGTCCATTTATCCTAAGTTAATTTGATTTCAAAATTACTGATTTTCGTGCTCCTTTCAAAGTTTTTGTCTGAAAAACAAGCGTACGGGAGGTAACAAAAGGTGGCTCTCTCCCGTGGGGAAGACGGAGCATACAGGGTAAGGAGGCGGGATTTCCGTATCAGCGTTTGGAAAAATCCTCCATGCTTTTCTGCAGGAGAGCCTTCCCCAGAGATATATGCTCCTTGGAATGATGTGAGGAGGCTGATATGATTCTGCCGGATGTGAGGTCAAAGGCGGTATATCCTGTGGAATCTATCAAGCTGAATCCGTTGTCAAAAGTGTGGAAAGCATAGGGATGGCAATAATCCGTGCTCATTATATCATGGCTGAAGGTATATTCAGAATGGTCAATGCAGAGTTGTCCCAGCAAAGTGGCGGCGACATCGGTCTGGGAGCAGATGTCATGAACGATGCGGGGGGATTTTATAGCACCGCCCAGCCATAGCATGGGGATGTGCGAGCGTTGCGGGTTATCCTCCGTGATGCCTTCCGGATAGTTTATGCCGTGATCGGGAAGACAGATGACGAGAAGATTCTTCCATTGCGGTGTTTTTCTCAGTCTTTCTATGAATGTTCCCAGGCAGTGGTCAAGGTATGCCATGGCGTTGGCTTTCTCGTGAAGGTCTTTTCTTTGGAAAGGAACTTTCCATGGCTCGTGACTGGCGAGAGTGAGGAAGGTGGTAAACCACGGTTTCTTCTCAGGCTGGCGCAGGGTGCGCTGGTAAAGCGTGTCGAATGTTATGCAGTCCGTCACTCCCCAGGCGTGGGTTTTGCGTTGCGTTCTGGGAAAGTAGGTATCGCCCAAAACCTCTTGATAACCATTCGCCAGAAGATAGCTCTTCATATTGGTGAAGTTTATGTCCCCTCCATAGAGGAAGTCGGTAGCATAACCTTGCGAGGACAGGGACTTGGCGAGAGAGCCGAGGGAACGGGATTTCTCGGGAATCTTCATGGGACTGACCTTGGGAAAGGCGGGATAGCCTGACAAAATACATACTGTTCCGCGGTCGGTGCGGTAGCTGTTGGCATAGAACCGGTCAAAGAATACTCCTTCGTGAATCAGTTTGTTGAAACAGGGGGTAACTCCTTTCTTGCCTCCCAAAGGCTCTATGAATGTCCCGGCAAATCCTTCCATAATAATAAGGATGATGTTGGGGCGTGGGGAGGCAAGCAAATTCTCTGAGCCGGTGTTTTTCTTATTGGATGTCGGGAGGTTGTCTTTCCGATGTTCGAGACTGTCCAGAATGGATTCCAATTGTCTGGAAGAGTAGAAGCGGTACATCTTGTCATACTTCTTTTCTTTCAGAGCGGATGCCAGAAGATTGAATGCGGGATTGACCGCGGCATGATTGAGGAACTGTCTGTCGGAATAGTAGACAGAGCCTATGTTCATAGTGGATTTCCCCACGCCTCCACGGATGAGCAGGAAGGTCAGACCTCCGAAAAGCACCAGTGTAAAAGTGGTGGTATGATAATGGAAAGGAGGACATATCCTGTTGGGAAGAGTGGAACGCAGTAGCTTGTTGGCGAGAACGAAAAAGAGAATGACACAGAGAATCCCTGCCAGAACGAATACGAGGGAAACACTGCTCAAGGCATTTTTAGGAGAGTCAATGTAATTGAAGATGGTGGAATCCAGTTTGAACCCCCAAAACGGGTAAAGGGCGCAGTCTGTGACCAATATAATGGCAACGGCGAGGGCTGTGATTCCTACATAAAAGAGAATGGCGGGACGCCACCAGCGCAGTTTCTCTGTCCAAACGGAGATAATGGTCAGTAGAAGAGGAAGCCCCATCAGGTAACCTGCCGTACTGAAGTCCAGTCCAATCCCGTGCCACATCACCTGAAGAACATCATGGAAAGTGAAATCAGCGGTATGGTGATTATAGAGCATGAATACGGGCTTGAACAGAACGAAAATCAGCACGTACGCCATGTACAAGCGTATAAGGAAAAAAAGTCTTGTCTTCATGTTTTTGGGGTGTTTTCAAAAAGGTGGCGAGGGGAATGGAGGCTATGTTTTCTCAGAGTTGCTGCATGTCATGCAGTTTCTTATAATAGCCCGCCTGCGCTATAAGTTTCTCGTGAGTTCCCTGTTCGATGATTTTACCTTCATGGAGGACATAAATCTCATCGGCGTTTCTGATCGTGGAAAGCCTGTGGGCGATAGCGATCGTGGTTCTGGATTTCATCAGTTTCTCCAAGGCATCCTGTACCAACCGCTCGCTTTCTGTGTCTAAAGCGGAGGTTGCCTCGTCAAGAATAAGGATGGGAGGGTTCTTCAATATGGCGCGGGCAATGGAGATACGTTGGCGTTGCCCTCCCGAAAGACGGCATCCGCGGTCTCCCACAGGGGTTTGATAGCCGTCTTCCATCTCGATAATGAAATCATGGGCGTTGGCAATGCGTGCGGCGTTCTCCACTTGTTGCTGCGTGGCGTTCTCCACTCCGAAGGCGATATTATTGAAGATGGTGTCGTTGAACAGGATGGCTTCCTGATTGACATTGCCTATCAGACTGCGTAAGGAGAAGATGGACATATCCTTGATGTCGGTATCGTCTATCAGGATTTTTCCTTGCTCAATATCATGGTAGCGTGGGATGAGGTCTACAAGAGTGGACTTTCCGCTGCCCGACTGTCCTACCAAGGCGATGGTCTGCCCCTTTTTAATAGTGATATTGATGTCGTGCAGTATTTCTTTGGAGCTGTTGTAGCTGAAATAAACATGCTCCAGTCTGATGTCATGCTTAAGGTCTTGAACCTGTATGGGGTTTTCTTTTTCACGGATATGGTTTTCGGCAAACATGATTTTATTGATACGCTCCATGGATGCCATGCCTTTCTGTATGCTGTACCCTGCTTTGGAGAGGTCTTTCAAGGGCTGCAAAGTGGTGTATAGGATGACAAGGAAATAGATGAATATGCTGGCATCAATAGGCGAGTTGCCGGAAAAGATGAGGTAGCCGCCAAACCACAGGACAATGACTATCATACATGTTCCCAAAAATTCGCTGACCGGGTGGGCGGATGCCTGGCGGATGGATACACGCATGGAGGCGCGGCGGAACTCGTTATTGACAGCTGTAAAGCGGTCTTCCATCTTTTTCTCTGCCACAAAAGCCTTGATGATGCGCAATCCTCCCAAAGTCTCCTCTATCTGACTGAGTCCGTCGCTCCATTTGGATTGGGCGTAGAGGGAGTTTGCCTTGAGTTTCTTCCCGATTCTTCCTATTCCCAATGCCAAAAAAGGAACAACAAGAAGAGTGAAAAGGGTGAGCTGCCAGCTGACAAGGAAGAGCGTGGTCAGATAAATGCAGATGAATATGGGGTTCTTGATGACCATATCCAAAGA
>CAVEJA010000080.1:0-1665 GCA_963615745.1 Duodenibacillus sp. | reverse complement strand
CCAAAGAGGAGGTGATGGAAGCATCCACTTCGTTTACGTCGGTACTGACACGTGCGAGGATGTCTCCCTTGCGCTCTTCCGTGAAGAAGGACAAAGGCAGATGGAGAATTTTTTTGTAGATATTGGCGCGGATGTCTCTCACAATCCCTGTCTTGATAGGCATGAGTGTGGCAGAGCCTCCGAAATAGGCTGCTGTCTTGAGCAGGGTGAAGAGGGCAAGCATTCCGCCAAATAAGAGTAACGCGGTGCTTGGACTGAATGCACCGACAATCTCCTGCGAGTAATAGTAACCGTTATTGATAATGACTTCCTTCAAGTCGCCCATAGAGCAATGGCTCCAGGGGATGAATTCGTAATGCTTCTGCTCTATCTTAAAAAGAATATTGAGTATAGGCAGGAGAAGAGTAAAGGAGAAAACATTGAGAATTGCCGCCAGAATGTTCAGCAAAAGCGTACTTGCCACATATCCTTTATAGGGAATGAAGTACGGTCTCATGATTCTGAAAAACTCTTTCATAGTGGTATGGTATTATTTCCGTCCGAAATCTGCCGGGATTTCTCCCCATTTGGTCGTCTCCCATTTGATGAGAGGATTACTGTATGTGTGTGTGAGAAGCCATTCGGTAGCCCTGTCTACCAAATCCAATGCCTGCTGTGTTTGGGGCGTTTGTGCCAGTTTCGTGGCGCATTTCTTCTTTTTTACCCATAACAGGGCGTTCCGGCTGTCACTGTAAATGGCGGTTTGGGAATCTCCTGCCTTCTCCAAAAGTGCCAGTCCATGCACAATGGCGAGAAACTCACCGATGTTGTTGGTTCCCCGAATAGGACCGAAATGGAACACCTCTGCTCCTGTTCTGAGGTCAATACCTCTGTATTCCATGGGTCCCGGGTTCTTGCTGCAAGCGGCATCCACGGCAATAGCTTGGGATTGTACCTCCATCGGGAGAGGAAGAACAGTGTCTTGCCGATAGGCTGGCGGATTGTTCTTTATCGCTCCCGCTTCTTTTTTGTAGTGGATATAGTGTGTGGGAGAGTGGCTTTCAAACGCCAAAGAGGCTTCTTCCAGTGTGGGAAAGGATTTGTATTTTGCTCCCGCATGACCCTCCGTCTGCTTTTTACATTCATCCCATGTAGTGTATACCCCTGGGGTACGCCCTATCCAGACTGTGTAGTATTTCCTTTTTCCTGCCATGAAAGAGAAGAGCCTTGTTACATTCTTTCAGGAACTTCAATGCCCAACAGATCCATGCCGCTCTTGATAACCTTGGCCACATTGGCTGACAGCATGAGGCGGAATTGTTTGAGAGACGCATTCTCTTCTTTCAGAATACTGAAATCATGGTAGAATTGGTTGAATTCCTTTACCAGATCGTAGCAGTAATTGGCAATGATGCTTGGACTGTATTCCTCTCCTGCCTGTTGTACAATGGTGCTGTATTCGGCAAGCCTTTGGATAAGATTCTGTTCCTTTGCGGAAATGTTGAGGTTCTCAGTGAAAGTGTCTGGAATGGAAAGGTTTTCTTCCGCAGCTTTGCGGAGAACGCTGCGTATGCGGGCGTAGGTATATTGTATGAAAGGCCCTGTATTTCCATTGAAATCAATGCTTTCTTCTGGGTTGAACATCATGTTCTTCTTGGCATCGACTTTCAGGAGGAAGTATTTGAG
>CAVEJA010000079.1:0-2517 GCA_963615745.1 Duodenibacillus sp. | reverse complement strand
GGCGTATGTTGCCTATGGTGACGGTGGCATTGTTTCCTTTGATCTTTTCAATGCGTCCTACAGATGTGTGACCGCTGATGCTTACAAAAGCACCTTCCTTTAGCTTTTCTGTGGAAAGGAGGGGTTCTTGTGGCTGGTTTGTACGGGAAACCGAAGATATGGGATTATTCTTGTTGCTTTTCTCCAGCTTTCGTTGCTCGTGTCGAAGTCTCCGTTGTTTGATTTGTTCGGCTTTTCGGGCGTACAGGTCTTCTTTTTCTTCCGTCTCTCCCTTTATATCCTCCTTGAACTCGTCCAACTGTTGGCGGGCTTTTCTGGTTTCCTCTTTCTGGGCTTGTGCCTCTTTAATGGAGCGGATGGTGTTTTCTATCTGCGCATTACTTTCTTTGATGAGGGATTCCGCCTTTTCTTTAGCGTCTTTGATGACGGTTTTGCGTTGGGTGGCGAGGTCGTCAAGGTCTTTCTCGTATTTCTCTATCAGCTCGTCCAGATGCTTTTCTTTCTGGCGGACATTCTGCCGTTTTCCCTCCCAATAACGCTTGTCTCTCACAATGTCCTGGAGGTATTTGTCACTTTGGATGTAGTCAGAGCCTACTATCCGGGCGGCTTCGTCGATTACAGTTTGAGGAAGCCCTATCTTCCGTGCTATTTCTATGGCGAAGGAACTCCCCGGCATACCTGTTTGGAGTTGGAACAGAGGGCGCATTTCCGTTCTGTCGTATAGCATGGCTCCGTTGATAATGCCCTCGTTCTCCTGGGCAAAGTACTTCAAGTTTTGGTAATGTGTGGTGATAATCCCCCAAGTTCCGTTGTCCAGGTATTTGTGCAGCATGGCTTGGGCGATGGCGGCACCGATCTGGGGTTCTGTTCCTCCGCCCATTTCGTCTATGAGGATGAGGCTGTTCTCGTTGGTCTGCCTCATCATGGTTTTCATGTTGAACAGATGGCCGGAGTATGTGCTCAGTTCGTCTGCTATGCTTTGCTCGTCCCCGATGTCAATAAAGATGCTTTCAAACACTCCGGTTTTGGAATTCTCGTCCACAGGAATGGAGAGGCCGCACTGAAGTGTGTATTGGAGCAGTCCCGCTGTGGTCAGTGTCACGGATTTTCCGCCGGCGTTTGGTCCGGAAATGAGGAGTAGCCTGTTCTCTTTGCTGAGTGTGATGTTCAAGGGAATCATTTCCTTCCCTTTCCTTTTCAGCATTTCTTCTAAAAACGGGTGTCTGGCTTTCTCCCAGTCCAGGACGGGGTGGTCGGAAACGTGTGGCTCTATGGCATCAATATGGTTTGCCCAGATGGATTTCGCTCTGATCAAGTCTATTTTTCCTAAGAAAATATAAGAGTCAAGTATGGATTGGATTTCCGGGCGTATGAATTCTGATATTTCCTGAAGGATGGCGATGATGGCTCTTTGCTCCTCTGCTACAAGAGAACGTATGCGGTTGTTTGCCTCGACGACTTCTCCAGGTTCTATAAAGACGGTTTTTCCAGTAGCGGATTCGTCATGTACGATACCGCTGATTTTCTTTTTGAGGGAAGGGAATACGGGGATGACCAGTCTTCCGTCCCTCAGCGTCGGGGATGCGTCCTCTGGTGCGTAACCGTTGGTTTGGGCGTTGCGCAGGATACTTCGCAGACTTGCGGAAATGCTTTTCCGGGTTTCTATAAGGTTGATTCGAATCTTGTATAATTCCGGGGAGGCGTTGTCCTTGATTTTCCCGAACTTGTTCAAGATGCGGTTGATGCGCTCAATGATAAGGGGAAACACGGTTATGTCCCTTGTGAGCCTTTGCAGCGCAGGGTATTTGGTGTCCTGGGTATCTTCCTCTTCCTCCTCATGACTGCCGGTGTTGAGGAAAGCGACTATCTGACTGATTGTTCCCAGTGACGCCTTGAGCGCAAACAACTCGCTTTCGTCCAAATAGCTTCCCTTCAACTGGATTCTGACGAGGCTGCCACGCATGTCATGGAAATTCTCGTCGGGGAATTCGTCTTCCTCCTCAAGGATTCTTCTGAATTCACGAATCTGTTCCAGCTGCTCGTTGATGCTTTCCGCTTTGGTCAGAAAGGAGATTTTGTCTACTAAATCTGAGCCTAACGCCGAAAGACAGCGGCCTTTCAAGGCTGTACGTATGTCGTTGAAACCTATCTTTGATTCGAAATTCTGAGGAAAAACCATGGATGCATCTGCTTTAAGGTGCAAATTTAATCATTTTAGCGGGCTATTATAATGGTTGGGGGCATATATCCGATGTGGAAAACATCATGTTTCCGATTGCTAAAGAAACGGAGCGGTATAAAAAATCGTGTTAAATGATGGTTGTTTCCGATAAATATATTAAATTTGTCGGAACAAATATTATAAGGATATGGGTAATTTGATAGAGAAAAGTCTGGTGCTGGGTATTGTGGCATCGGTTGTAGGGCTTGCTTCGTGTGTTGATAACAAGTATGATTTAGGTGACATTGATACGAATGTCGCTTTCAATGTAACTGATCTGACAGTTCCTGTTAATC
>CAVEJA010000078.1:0-3259 GCA_963615745.1 Duodenibacillus sp. | reverse complement strand
GTACACGGGTATTTGCGTCCGCTCTTTCACAAACTTGGCTATGGAGAGATTAAAGCCGGGGTAATCCACAAGAATGACAACATCAGGATTTACACGGAGAACAGCCTGTTTGCAGTCCCTCATAGCCTGCAAAATGGTTCTCAGATGGAGCAACACGGGAATAAAACCCATATAGGAAATGCTGCGATAGTGGCACAAGCACGTTCCACCGACCTCTGTCATCCTGTCACCACCATAGAAATAGAACTCCGCAGCAGCATCGCGTTCCCTCAATGCCCGCATCAGATGGGAGGCATGCAAATCCCCACTCGCTTCACCCGCTATTATAAAATATCTCATAGGCTCCATCGGGAGACCTCTTCCTTCAACCCGAAATCGGTCTCATCAATCTTTATCGGTGTTACAGCTATATAATCATGATCCAGAGCCCAACTATCGCTCTCCTCATCCAGAGGATTCTCATAGACCTCCTCACCTCCCAACCAATAATAATTCCTGCCATCATACTCTTCCTTTCGGACAAACTCCTCCTGCCAAGAGCCCATAGACATCTTACAAATACGAAATCCCTTATAGGTTTCCACCAGCGGGAAATTGACATTCAGCAGCGAGCCATGCGGCAAACCTTTCTCCAACACCATCCTCACGAGGTGACGGACATAGGAAGTCATCGGCAGGAAATCAGCATCCTCGCTGGAATCACTCAAAGAAAATGCGATTGACGGTATTCCGTGTAACGCCCCCTCCTTAGCCACTGCGACTGTACCAGAGTAATGTACATTAAAAGCCACATTCGTACCGTGATTAATACCGCTCACCACCAAGTCCGGGGTATGGGGAACGAGCTGGCTCAACCCCAATTTCAAGCAATCCACAGGAGTTCCTGTACACGAATACAACTCCAAGTCCGGCTCTTTCTGTATCAAGCGGGCTGAAATGGGAATGGTGGTTGTCACACAACAACTGGCTGCAGACCGAGGACAATCTGGAGAAACAACGACCAGATCACCCAAAGTCCGCAACATCCCTATCAGAGATTGCAATCCCTTGGCATGAAAACCATCGTCGTTGGAAATCAATATAAGCGGTTTCATCTATCCAAATACTTTAGTAGACAAAAGTAACGATTTTATTTCTGTCCTCGGATTTTGCGCTTGATTTTTATACCTTGCGGACTTTTCTTTGTAAGTTTGCACGGAAAACATTACAGAATTTATTCTTACACACAATAACATCATGAAAAAATACCTATTTTCCACTCTTTGCTTAGGCTTTATCTTCTGCGCAGGATTTCTTCAGGCACAAGAACCGAATCTGTCAGGCACTATCAGTTGCTCCGGAGTGGGCATGGAAGGCATCGTCGTTTCTGACGGCTACAACTTTACGACCACAGACGCAGAGGGCAAATACTCCTTCTATTCGGACAAGAAAAACGGATATGTCTTCTACATTCTTCCCTCCGGATATATGCCATTCACCAATTATAGAAGCACCACTTCGGAAAAGATATTTCCAACTTTCTGGCAAGCGTTGAATTTCCCCAACACGGTCAGCAAGGCAGAGACCCACGACTTCAAACTCACTGTGGAAAACAATGATTCCCATATCATGCTTTTCGCTGCCGACCCGCAAGTTGGCAACAGGAGTGACGACAACGACTACTATCAATACACTACTATGTTCTTCCCTCGCATGAAGGAAGAGATAGCCAATGCGGGGAGTACTCCCATCTATACCACAGTGCTGGGCGATATGTCCTGGGACTACTACTGGACTTCCCAAAACTACAATCTGGCCAATTACAAGTCTACCATAGCCAACAACTACAACAGCCACAAGATGCGGCACTTCCATGTCATGGGAAATCACGATAACGACCCAAGCATTCCCCACGGAGACAACACGGATTTTCTGGCAGCTGGACAGTTCAGAAACATTATGGGACCCAACTATTACTCCTATAACATTGGTAAAATCCACTATATCGTATTGGACGACATCGTTTACCTGAACAACGCAAAGAGCGGGACTACCTACAAAACTGGCGTTGTCGGTGAGAGGGACTATTACGAGAAACTCTCTGACGACCAACTGGCATACCTGGAAAAGGATTTAAGTTATGTGACAGACAAGAACACTCCGATTATGATTTGCGTACATGCTCCTTTCTGGAGCTTGAACAGCAGTTTCGCCTGTACGGTATTTTCCTCTAATAACAGCTCCGCCCTCAACAAAGTAAAGGCACTTCTGGCTGGTTACAAGACCGTACACGTACTCTCAGGACACCGCCACCACATGTTCAACATTGAACCTGCCAGCAATATCATGGAACATACATTGGGTGCAGTAGGAGGAAACCTGTGGTGGGGAGGCTATTACAGCGGGCATCCCACCTGCAAGGACGGAACTCCCGGCGGATGGGAAGTATTCTACATCAACGGAACAGATATTTCATGGCAGTTCCACAGCCTGGAAAACAACGGAAACGCACAATTCAGAGTTATAGACGGAAACACATTGAAGACTTTCTATAATACCAATGAGACCTACAAGAAACTCCGCGCCACATACACCTCCCGCCAAAACTTCTCCCAATTGGAAAACAATGCCGTTATTGTCAATGTGTTCAACTATGACCCCAAATGGAAAGTGGAGGTTTTCGAAGGTTCAAAATCCCTGAACGTCACCCGTTGGCGTTGCGAAGACCCGTTCGCAACCATGGCTTATGACATTCCTCGTTTTGAGTACTACCTCAAGAAAAACGGAGTTGGAGAATACACTACGGACAATGCCGCCAACATGAATCTGCATATGTTCAAAGCAATTGCCAGCAGTGCCACCAGCAGCATCACGGTAAAGGTAACCGACCGTTTTGGAAACACCTATACCAAGACCGTCACCCGTCCCATAGAATGCAGCATCGAAGGACTTATGCCGGGAGGGGAGGAAATGATACTTAACGGCATACAGCAGCAAATCACCCAAAACAGTTCCTCCCAGATATACAGTGACGGAAAAGGAATACGAATCGAAGCTGTTGAAAAAGGTTCTGCCCAAATCACCACTGTGGACGGGAAACACAGAACAGTCGCTCTAAGTGTTGGGACAAACACCATTCCCGTCTCTCACGGAGGCATATATATCGTCACCATCAATGGCAAAAGCACAAAACTCTATGTAAGATAATGTCTCCGGAAGGACAGAAAAAAACGAAATCCGCTGATTTCACCACCCTTCAAGAGAGGAGAGGATGCAACAA
>CAVEJA010000077.1:2213-3309 GCA_963615745.1 Duodenibacillus sp. | reverse complement strand
ATTCCGGGCATCCTGGCGGTGCCATGGGCGGAGCAGACTTTATAAATGTACTGTTCTCCGAATATCTGACATACGATCCGGAAAATCCCACTTGGAAATGCCGCGACCGTTTCTTCCTGGACCCGGGGCACATGTCGCCTATGCTCTACTCTGTATTAGCCCTGACAGGAAAATTCACCATGGAGGAATTACAGAATTTCCGCCGTTGGGGTTCTCCTACCACGGGGCATCCCGAGCTGGATGTACAGCGTGGCATAGAGAATACCTCCGGCCCTCTGGGACAGGGTCACGTTTTCGCTGTCGGAGCAGCCATCGCCGCAAAATTCCTTGCAGCGCATCTGCAGAACGATTCCTATGAGAAAGAACGCATCTATGCCTACATCAGCGACGGCGGTGTACAGGAAGAAATCTCCCAAGGCGCAGGCCGTATAGCAGGACATCTGGGGTTGAACAACCTGATTATGTTCTATGACTCCAACGATATCCAGCTTTCCACAGAGTGCAACGAGGTTTCTAACGAGAACACTGCAATGAAGTACAGGGCGTGGAACTGGAATGTCATCACCATCAACGGCAACGATGCCGGTGAGATCCGCCACGCTTTGGACGCTGCATTGGAAGAGAAAGAGCGTCCGACCCTGATCATAGGAAAATGTATCATGGGAAAAGGCGCGCTCAAAGACGACAAATCCTCCTACGAGAGAAACTGCAAGACACATGGCGCGCCTCTTGGTGGCGAGGCTTTCCGAAACACCGTAACGAATCTTGGAGGAAATCCGGACAATCCTTTCGTCATCTTCGATGAGGTAAAAGAACTGTATTCCAACCGCAGAAACGAATTGAAAGAACTCGTTGCAAAGAGATATGCCGAAGAAAAACAATGGGCAGCGGCAAACAGCAAGCTCGCCCAAAAGGAGGAAAGCTGGTTCTCCGGCAAGATAGAAGCTCCTATCCAGTGGAAAGCCATTGAGGTTAAAAGCGGCATGTCCACCCGCGAGGCTTCCAGAGCCGTACTTTCCGAACTCGGAAAAAGCGTGGAAAACCTCATTGTCTCCTCTGCCGACCTCAGCAATTCAGACCGTACGGACGGGTATCT
>CAVEJA010000077.1:0-2203 GCA_963615745.1 Duodenibacillus sp. | reverse complement strand
ATCTGAAGCAGACACACGCTCTGGAAAAAGGAGATTTCTCAGGAAAATTCCTGCAAGCGGGAGTAAGTGAGCTTACCATGGCTTGCGTTTGCATCGGCATACAACTTCATGGTGGCGTAACTGCCGCATGCGGAACATTCTTTGTATTCTCCGATTACATGAAACCCGCAGTACGTATGGCAGCCTTGATGGGTGTTCCTGTTAAATTCATCTGGTCCCATGACAGCTTCCGCGTAGGAGAGGACGGGCCTACACACGAGCCCATCGAGCAGGAAGCACAGATCCGACTGATGGAAAAGGTTCACAATCACAAAGGACAGCCTTCTCTTCTCGCCCTGCGTCCCGCGGACACCTACGAAACCGTCAGTTGCTGGAAGATAGCTTTAGAGAACACAGAGACCCCTTCAGCCATCATTCTGACCAGACAGAACATCAAGGATCTGCCAGAAGGGACTGCTTATTCAGAAGCATCAAAAGGCGGATACATTGTTCACCGTGACGAGAAACCCGAAATCGTACTTGTTGCCAGCGGCTCCGAGGTAGCCACTTTAGCCGAAGCGGGTGTCATGTTGAAAGAAGACGGCATACAGTACCAGCTCGTCAGCATCCCGTCAGAAGGACTTTTCAGAAGTCAGGACAAGGCTTACCAGCAGAAAGTTCTCCCGTGCGGAATCAAACGTTTCGGACTTACCGCCGGTCTGCCTGTCAATCTGGAGGGATTGGTCGGCGAGAATGGTTATATACACGGAGTAAGTACATTCGGATTCTCCGCACCATACAAAGTTCTTGACGAGAAATTAGGTTTCACACCAACCCAGGTATACGGAGAAATCAAGAAGTTCCTCGGAAAATAATCCGTAACAACTATTGCCAAAACATGGAAATCAAGATAAAAACCGTCGGATTAGCATCAGACCATGCCGGGTATAAACTCAAGCAAATGGTCAAGAAATTCTTGGAAGAAAAGGGGCTTCCCTACAAAGACTTCGGGAGTTTCGATGATATTAGCAGCGACTACCCAGACTTCGCCCACCCTCTTGCCAACAGCATTGAAAGGGACGAATGTCAGGTAGGTATAGCCATTTGTGGTTCTGGAGAGGGAATGTGCATCACCTTGAACAAGCATCAGGGCATCCGCGCCTCCCTCTGCTGGAGACCGGAAATAGCGGAAATCACGAGAAAGCACAACAAAGCCAACGTGCTCGTACTCCCCTCCCGCTTCATCTCGGAGGAAGCTGCGAAAGAATCTCTGGAGCTGTTTTTCGATACGGACTTTGAAGGAGGCAGACACCTTCGGAGGATAAACAAGATTCCTGTCACACAATAGACTATGACAAAAAAGCGGCTGTATGATATTGCACTGACTTACCTGGCAGCCAATTGCCCCAAGCTCTACACGGAACTTCTGTATCAAGACGCTTTCCAACTTCTTGTTGCAACAGTATTATCCGCACAATGTACCGACGAAAGGGTAAATATGGTCACGCCAAAACTGTTTGAGATATATCCTACAGCCGCTTTGATGTCACAAGCAAGCCCGGAAGATATTTTCCCCCTGATAAAATCCATCTCCTACCCCAACAGCAAATCCAAATATCTGGCAGGATTAGCCCGGAAGATTACAGAGGATTATCAGGGAGAAGTACCCTCCACCATAGAAGAACTGACCAAACTGCCCGGAGTGGGACGCAAGACAGCCAATGTCATCCAGGCCATTATATTTGACAAAGCCGCACTTGCCGTAGACACTCATGTATTCCGGGTAAGCCACAGACTGGGGCTGGTTTCCCAGAAAGCCACCACCCCACTTGCCACAGAAAAGGAATTGCTCCGACACATTCCCTCTTCCCAAGTAAGTCTGACCCACTTTTGGCTGCTGTATCACGGGCGATACACATGCGTCGCAAGGTCTCCGCACTGCGCTGTCTGCGGACTTACAGATGTCTGCAAATACTTTAAGGAAACCTTAAAAAGCAAAACACATGAATGAAACTGCTTTTCACCCACAGCCAAAGCCTACTTATTTAAATGAAAAACAGTAATTTTGCATCAGAAACCAATCAATCAAACTCTTTATAACATGACAATTGATCAATTTAATTTTGCCGGAAAAAAGGCAATCGTGCGTGTGGACTTCAACGTTCCCTTGGATGAGAATGGCAACATCACAGACGACACACGTATCCGCGGGGCACTCCCCACT
>CAVEJA010000076.1:2731-3779 GCA_963615745.1 Duodenibacillus sp. | reverse complement strand
TGGATGGCATATGTCTTGGTCACGCCGGGATAACTCATGGCGATGTTCTCCAAATCATTCAGTCGCTTGATGTAAGCCTCCACGATTTCACGACGGGCACCAGGACGGGCTCCGCTGATAGCGTCACATACTTGTACGATAGGAGCCAGCAAGGTGGTCATTTCCACCTCGTCGTGGTGTGCGCCAATGGCATTGCATATCTCCGGTTTCTCCTTGTATTTCTCGGCAAGCTTCATTCCGTAGACAGCGTGTGACAGTTCGGTCTCCTCATCAGGCACTTTTCCTAGATCGTGAAGCAGTCCGGCACGCTTGGCTTTCTTGGGGTTCAGTCCCAGTTCGGATGCCATCACGGCACTCAGATTGGCGGTTTCGCGGGCGTGCTGTAAAAGGTTCTGACCATAGGAGGAACGGTATTTCATCTTGCCGATGATGCGGACAAGCTCGGGATGCAGTCCGTGAACGCCCAAGTCTATGGCGGTACGCTTGCCTGTCTCTATGATTTCCTCCTCCACTTGTTTGGTGACTTTGCCGACAACTTCCTCGATACGTGCCGGATGGATGCGCCCGTCCGCTATCAGCTGGTGGAGAGCCAGGCGGCATATCTCCCTGCGGACAGGGTCGAAGGCGGAAATGACGATGGCTTCCGGAGTGTCGTCCACAACGATTTCCACGCCTGTGGCTGCCTCAAGCGCACGGATGTTGCGTCCCTCACGGCCAATGATGCGGCCTTTCACCTCGTCATTGTCGATATGGAACACGGTCACGCTGTTTTCAATGGCGGTTTCCGTAGCCACTCTCTGGATGGTGCGGATGACAATCTTCTTGGCTTCCTTGTTGGCAGTCATTTTCGCCTCGTCCATAATCTCGTTTATATAGCTCTGCGCATTGCTTTGAGCCTCCTCTTTCAGGGAAACGATAAGATGCTCTTTCGCCTCCTCCGCAGAAAGTCCGCTGATGGCTTCCAGTTTCTCTCTCTCCTGGAACTGCATTCTCTCCAGCTCCTCCTGTTTGTGTTGCAGGAGTTGCTGCTGCGCTTCCAGGTTTGCTT
>CAVEJA010000076.1:0-2721 GCA_963615745.1 Duodenibacillus sp. | reverse complement strand
TCCAGCTCGCCGGCACGCCTTGTTATGGCGTTTTGACGCTGGTTGATGTTGATTTCCCGTTGTTTCAACTTGTTTTCAGACTGGAGGATTTTCTGGTTACGCTGCTGGACTTCTTTCTCCAGCTCGTTCTTCTTGTTCAGAAAAACCTCTTTCACTTCGAGCAATTTCTTCTCTTTGATTACGGCGGCATCTTTCTCCGCCTCCTTGATCATGGAATTATATTTTCCTTTTGCAACGAATCTGAAAACAATGAAACCTATGATACATCCGGCTACAAGAGCCGCCAAACTAAAAATTAATGTCATTGTTATTGTGTAATATGTGTTTATTTAATTGTCTTTGTTTATCTCTTTCTCCAGTATGTCGTCTATCTTTCCTATCATCTCGTCCATCTTGCCGTCCGCTCTGAGCTCCTTCGCCAAATCCACCGCAATGTCTATAAGGGACATGGCCAGGTAGTCTTCCTTCTCCAGCTCGGAGAAATTGTTGATATAGCGATGGATGGTATTGTTGATCAGACTTCCCGCCACCCTGTATATCTCCTCGTCTTTTCGGAGAATATCCAAAGGGTAGGACTTTGAACCGATGGTCAGTTGGATGGTCAAGGTGTCGGAAGTGTTCATTTTCTATTTCAATACGTTTGCGGTTCTAAGCACTCAAGAGGGCGATACACTTGTCTATTTCTCTGATAAGGCGTGACACGTACAGCTTCGCTTCCTTTATATTTGCCTTGTTTCCTGAAAAGGATGTGGCGTTGAGCAAATCCCCGTATATCTTCTTCAACTCCTCATTCTCCTTTTTCAATGCCACAGTCTCTTCCTTGTACTTCTCCAGAGCATGGTATCTCTTGAGCAGAATGTCAAGTTTTACCTTTAATTCGTCCAGTTTTTCTTCTCTCTGTGCCATTTTATCCAGTCTCTTTTAGGTGAATGCTGTGTCGGAAAGGGGAGGAGGGGAGATATTGACGCTTAGGATTTCTTTGCCTTTTCGTCGGCATCCTTGGGTCTGGGCTCTTTCTTTGCCAGAAGAATGACATTGTATGCGAACTCCGTCATCCAGCTGGAGGAGTAGGAAAGATGCTGTTGGTAACTTCTGATATTGTATACAGACTTCCTCAAAGCCGCGTCTTTCCAATTGTCCTTGGTGAGGATATCGTTTATTCCTTGGGCAATAACGGAGCGCAATGTCTTCTTGAAGATACCGGGAATACGCAGTTTCCATTGCATGGAGCTGCTGACAGCCATCAGCAATTCCTGGGTGAATCCTTGGAAAAGGGAAAGGTAATCCCGAATGTCATTGGGTTTGCGGCAGTTCTGCTTGATGCTGTCGTCTATCTCTCGGAAGAAATCATCCGGCAGATTGTACAAATTCTGCAGCATGTTCTGGCATTTGCTTTTCTCTCCAAGCCCCAGCTTGTTGTGAATGGTCTGTATATGGAGAGTCTGCTTGAAGATTCTCAAGTCCGGAAGAGCCTGGAGATTGGTGATACCCAGACGGGATGCCATTACACTCTGGTAATATACCCGGATGAGATACATGAAATCCTCCATTCCTCCAACCTTTTTCTCGTTGCTCTTCTGGGAAATCAGTTTAGAAAATATGCTCATTTCGTGATTGTATTATTTGACTTATGCAAAGTTACTCTTTTTTATCCGACTTTTATTGCTTGTGATGAGAAAAATTAACACAAAAGTACAGGCTTCTGTGTGACAGATTCTTTGAGAATGCAAAAGTCTGAAACCTTCGCAAAGGCTTCAGACTTTTTGATGCGATAGTATGACTTTGTATGCTTTAATTGGCAGATATAAATTCGTCCAGGAAGCGTGTGTCGTTTTCGGAGAAGAGCCGCAGATCCTTAATCATGTATTTAAGATTGGTGATACGCTCCACGCCTAATCCGAAAGCGTAGCCTGAATAGACCTTGCTGTCTATCCCGCAAAGCTCCAGCACGTTTGGATCAACCATACCGCAGCCCAGAATCTCAACCCAGCCTGTGTTTTTACAGAAGCTGCAGCCTTTTCCTCCGCAAATATGGCAGGAAATATCCATTTCCGCAGAAGGCTCAGTAAAGGGGAAATAGGAGGGGCGAAGACGTATCTTGGTGTCTTTGCCGAACATTTCCTGGGCGAAGAGAAGCAAAACCTGCTTCAAATCCGCGAAAGAAACGTTCTTGTCAATATACAGACCCTCCACCTGATGGAAGAAACAGTGCGCCCGCGCGGTGATGGTCTCGTTTCTGTAAACGCGTCCCGGGCAGATAACACGAATAGGCGGCTTCTGGCGTTCCATCACACGAGCCTGAACGGAACTTGTATGGCTGCGCAGAATGACATTCTTCGCCACATCCTGTGTGCTTTTCTCCACAAAGAACGTGTCCTGCATATCCCGTGCGGGATGGTCTGCCGCAAAATTCATTTTGGTAAAAACGTGCAAATCATCCTCCACTTCCGGGCCGTCGGCCAGGCTGAACCCCAAACGGGTGAATATATCTATGATTTCGTTACGGACAATAGATATGGGATGGCGGGTCCCAAGCTGGAAAGGATAGGAGGTTCTGGTCAGATCAATGTCTGTATCGCACGGAGCGGAGGATGTCTGCAGCCTTTCGCGCAATTGGTTGATCTTCTGCTGGGCTGCGGATTTCAAGTTGTTTATGGCTATTCCAAGCTCACGCTTCTGGTCAGAACCGACATTGCGGAACTCGTTCATCATCTCTGCTAC
>CAVEJA010000075.1:1592-2010 GCA_963615745.1 Duodenibacillus sp. | reverse complement strand
CTTCAATGCCCTCCTATTCTTCCTCACCTTGCAGAGACACGCTCTTACGCTTCTGCGGCATTTCTTCCTATCAGACCCTTTACCTTTTCAGCCAAATCCTCATAGGACATATCGGTTTCTGGATAAACAGGAGGCATGAAATCCACCTGTACATGATAGGGTCTGGGGATTTTGCTTCCTCGCGGGAAAGCCTTAAAAGCCCCACTTATACCGACAGGCACAACAGGAACGTTCAATTCCTTGCTTAGAATGGCAAAAGTTTTCTTAAACTCGCTCAATTCTCCATCAGAGGTACGCGTCCCCTCCGGGAATATCATGATATTCTTATTGCTTCTCAGCACTTTCACAAGCTGCAATATGGAATATTTCACATTCGTACTGCTCATCACAATCACATTATGACGGTGGGCTATCATCT
>CAVEJA010000075.1:0-1582 GCA_963615745.1 Duodenibacillus sp. | reverse complement strand
CTATCATCTTGACAAGAGGATTCTTCACATGCTCCGCCTTGGCATAAAAATAGGTGGATTCCATCGTCTTCCTCTCCAATCCCGCCATAACAAACATTCCATCCAGAAAACTCTGATGATTGCAAGCCAGTATATAAGGAGAGGTTTCGGGCAAATTCTCCCGCCCTTTATAGCTTGTACGGAAGTAACCTTTCGCCAACAGTTCAAACGTCCTCACAAGAAACCATCCTGTTTTCCATGTTTTGGGCAGAGGAAATCTGTCTACCGGTTGATTCACCAGTCTGTTCCAGTCCATCTTGTCTTCCTCTATAAAGGATTTGAAGTCCGCAACAAACTCCGCCAGTTCCGTCACATTTTTAAAGGAGACAAGGCGTTCTTGCTCAATATCCATACCAAAAGTCATCTCAAGGAAGCCTTGCAGACTGACTTTGTCCAAGGAATCCAGTGCCAGATCCGTTTCCAGATGATCCGTAGGATGCACCTCGCATTTCTTTTCCTGGGAAATATAGTCCCTGATTAATCTGTATTCCGGGAAAGAAGGCTCTACCACCTTGTGGGATTTCTTCTCTTTTGAGAAGTCATTCAACAAAAGAGACGGGAGTTTGAACCGTTGGAGTTTGTCCAAACGCGTGCGTGGCAACTCTCCCCGATAGATGAACAAGCTCATAATCCGCTTGTATGGAGAAACTGAGGAGTTGTATGGTTCCAGCACACTCTTCTTCAGAATGGCTGTCAGCTCGGCATCTTCCATATTGTAATATGCGGACTGGGGTACAATAATGGCGCGCAACTTGTCCGCATCCTGCAAAACAGCAGCCTCTTTCACATAAGCAGAGAATTTTTCTATCTTATATTCCAGTTCGGCAGGGTTTACATTTTTTCCGTTGCTCAGAACAATGATCTCTTTCTTCCTGCCTGTAATAATAAGCCGTCCCTTTTTGTCAAAACAGCCGAGGTCTCCTGTATGCAGCCAACCGTCCTTATCCATCACCTTAGCCGTTTCTTCCGGGCGGTTATAATAGCCAGGCATTACATTCGGTCCTTTGACACAAATCTCGTCCTCCTCTATCTTCACTTTCACACTGGGCATCGGTTGTCCCACACATCCCGGTTTAATATCGTCCGGACGGGTAAATGCAATAATTGGTGCGGTCTCGCTCATGCCATAACCCTCCAGAACATCCAAGCCCAAAGTGCGCATCCCCACAGAAACTTCCTTGTCCAAGGCGGCTCCTCCGCTAACGCAATAAGTCAAATATCCGCCCATTTTGGTCTTCACTGCCTTAAACAGGAAACGCGACAGGGAGCGGCTGCCAATTTTCTTCGCCACAAAAAACAGGAAGCGGGTTATACAAGAGGCATTAATCTTGGACATAACCCCTTTGTAAATGGTCTGCCACAATCTGGGAACACCAATAATAATACCGACCTTTCCATTCTTTAATGTCTCCATTATATCGTTTGGCAGCATGGAGGGCGATATGGTGACACCACCCCCAACCACAAACGGAGCGACCACACTGCCCATCAAAGGAAGGACATGGTGAAGAGGAAGAAGCACAAGGGTTCGCAATTCAGGACG
>CAVEJA010000074.1:863-2285 GCA_963615745.1 Duodenibacillus sp. | reverse complement strand
GAGTTCTATATCACGGGGCACATGGAATACAATCCGGACACTCTGGACACGGAATACAGGAGAGACAAAGGAAAAAGGACAGATGTAGACCTCCCCAAAAACTACTATATAGACAATAACCCCGAGAAAGGTCCTGATGTTACCTGGAGAGCGCATGCCAATCTCTTGTTCACCAACTGGATAAACTACTATGTTTATCAGACTACTCCCTACGATATATCTCAAATAGAATGAAATTTATCGAACTCCTTTCCCCTGCCCGTGACGCAGAGTGTGGCATTGAAGCCATCCGCTGCGGAGCGGATGCCGTGTATATAGGAGCCCGACACTTTGGCGCACGGGCGGAAGCGACCAATTCCTCCGAGGATATAGAGAAATTAGTCCGCTACGCCCATATCTATGGAGCTAAAGTATATGTCACACTCAACACCATTCTATACAACCACGAGATAGAACCAGCTCGGAAATTAGCCCTGGAACTGGCGGAAATAGGGGTAGACGCACTCATCACACAGGATGCGGCGTTCATACAAATGGGACTTCCCATTCCCATCCATGCCAGTACACAGATGGACAACAGGAGTATCGAACAAATAACCTTTCTCCAAGAATGTGGTATTCCCAGAGCGGTGCTTGCCAGAGAGCTGAGTATCCAGGAAATCTCCAACATACACAAAGCCTGTCCTAAGATGGAGTTGGAGGTATTTGTGCACGGAGCCTTGTGTACAAGCCTTAGCGGGAAATGCTATGCCTCACAATATTGTTTCCAACGCAGTGCCAACAGAGGGGAATGTGCGCAATTCTGCCGTCTGCCCTTTGACTTGGAAGATGCCAATGGAAACGTTATCATAGAGAACAAGCATCTTCTTTCCCTTAAAGACATGAACCGAAGTCATTCTCTGGAGGAACTTATGGATGCTGGAGCATGCTCTTTCAAAATAGAGGGCAGGCTGAAGAGCAAAGAATATGTCAAGAATATCACCAGCTACTACCGACAGGAGATAGACAAAATATTGAAACGAAAAGAAGGCTTCTCCCGTTCATCATTCGGAACTTCCCATAACAGTTTCGTTCCATCGCCACAGAAAAGTTTCAACAGAGGATTTACAGAATATTTTCTACACGGACGGAGCAAGGATATATGCTCTTTCCATACACCAAAATCCATCGGAGAACCCGTAGGAGAGGTTAAAGACATACGAGGCAACAGGATAAGGGTTTCCAGTTTGGAAACTTTCCATAACGGAGACGGCTTCTGCTTCTTTGACAAGCAGAAGAAACTGCAAGGATTCCGCATAAACAAAGCGGAAAACAACATTCTTTTCCCAGATGCCATTCCTCAAAATCTGTCCTCCCATACATTGCTTTATCGAAATTATGATCATGATTTCCTGAATGCGCTGGGCAAGGAAAGCCCTGAAA
>CAVEJA010000074.1:0-853 GCA_963615745.1 Duodenibacillus sp. | reverse complement strand
CTGAAAGAACACTTTCCTTGAAAATGGAACTACGAGAAACCGAGGACGGTTTCCTCCTCAAAGTTCAAGATGAAACAGGGAAAAGCATATCCCAGAACTTCGAATTCTCCAAAGAAACAGCCCGTACCCCACAGGAAGAAAGGCAGAAACATGAATTAAGCAAGCTGGGAGGGACACCTTTTCACGCAGAAGAAATCATCATCCAGAACCAGCAGAACTATTTCATCCCCGCTTCCGCCCTCTCCAGTTGGCGCAGGCAATGTATCACAGAATTGCTCAAACAGCATCAGGAAACCCTGGAAAACAAATCTCCCCTCCTCCCGACATGCCATCCTTACCCTCAGAAAGACTTGGATCGCTATGCCAATGTTTCCAACCGATTGGCGGAAGAATTCTACCAACAGCATGGAGTGGAGAAAATAGACAAGGCTTTTGAATTGGAGAATCCCCAAAACGCCCTTCTGATGACCTGCAAACACTGTCTCCGCCACGCATTAGGATGCTGTAAAAAGGAGACCCACCAGAAAGAAGACTTCAAAGAGCCTCTCTTTCTCACCCTGCAAAACGGTAAAAGATTCCAACTTGAATTTAATTGTTCCCACTGTCAAATGCTTGTATATGCGACCTCTTGACTTCATACTCATCTTCCTTACCATGGCAAGCCTGTTCTCATGCAGGCAAAACCCTGCAACGAGCAATGACTACTGGGCTCTTACCATGGAACAAAGAGACTCTTTGGACTTCATACATAGCCATCACTATGGTATCAACTACAACTTTACCGTCACCGCTGATTCCATTCAGTTAGAATCAACCATTCCCAATCAGCTGGAAACAGCGCAGGCGGCAAATG
>CAVEJA010000073.1:2789-6863 GCA_963615745.1 Duodenibacillus sp. | reverse complement strand
ACAAAATCCTGGTTCTGCCATCCTGGACAGCCTTGGCGTTACCAGCCAGAGCAAGTGACAATGACAGCAATAGGAACAGACAAATTCTTAAAGATTTGAACATAGTCGTCTTGGTTGGATTGCAAACTTAATATTTTTCTTCTGTTCCCCCTCAAAAAAGGTGCAATATATTTCTGCCAGCAAACATAACAGGGAAAATATTTTCACGTACTATAAGTTCAAAGAGCGCATGGCAAATACTTGATTTTACGCCTTTTGATTTTCTTTCCCAAACGCAAAAAACAAGTTTTTTCCAAAAAAAATACATGTAAGTGGGGAATTGTGGAGAATTAATACTAATTTTGAATTTGTAAAATGTATCAATGGAAAAAATCCGTCTTATAGGAACAGTCGATGCGAAAGTGGATACGAAAGGAAGGGTATTCCTTCCTGTCCTATTCAGAAAAATCCTTTGCGCAGGAGAAAACTACCGTCTGGTACTCCGAAAGGACATCTTCGAGCAGTGTCTGGTTCTGTATACAGAGGACGAATGGTACAAAAGATTAGACGAGCTGCGTTCAAAACTCAGCATCTGGAACAAGGAACACCAAAGTCTGTTCCGCCAGTATGTAACCGATGCCGAATGGATTTCCCTGGATGCAGGAGGTCGTTTCCTGATACCCAAGCGGTATCTTAAAAAAGCGAATATCGGACAGGAGATTACCTTTATCGGCATGGACGACACCATTGAAATCTGGGCGAAGGGCGAACATCCTTCAGAAGAAGAGAGCAGACTGGGGGAATCCCTTGGAAATATCATGAACCAACAAGAACCGCCATGCTGACAGAGACATACCATACCCCCGTAATGCTTCAGGAATGTCTGGACGGAATGAAAATCAATCCCCAAGGCATCTATGTGGATGTGACCTTCGGAGGTGGAGGACACAGCAGAGCCATCTTGGAGAAGCTGGCTCCCGCAGGACACCTGTACGGGTTCGACCAGGACGCAGATGCGGAAGAAAACGCTCCCAAAGACCCAAGATTCACTTTCGTAAAAAGCAATTTCCGATATTTGAAGAACTGGCTCCAATATTACAACGCCATTCCCGTAAACGGTATTCTGGCAGATCTGGGAGTATCCAGCCACCATTTCGATGTAGCCGAAAGGGGGTTCTCCATTCGTGAGGACGGGCCTTTGGACATGAGAATGAACCAGAACGCCACCTTGACAGCGGAAGAAGTTGTAAATACATACGATGTCCTGCAACTGGCAGGAATACTTGACTGGTACGGAGAGATACGCAACTCCCGCGCCATAGCCCAAACCATTGTCACGGAACGGACAAACCGAGGGCCGATTCTCACTACCGGACAACTTCAGAATGCCATAAAAAAGCATCTCAATCCGGCGAGAGAGAAGAAAGATATGGCAAAAGTGTTTCAAGCCCTCCGCATAGAAGTCAATAAGGAACTGGACGCTCTCAAGGAAATGCTGGAGGCATCCATCCAGGTTTTACAGCCGGGAGGAAGGCTGGTTGTCATGTCCTACCACTCCTTGGAAGACCGTATCGTAAAGAACTTTATGCGTTCCGGAAATATCAAGGGAGGCATTGAAAAGGATTTCTATGGAAACATCATCTCTCCCATACGCCCTCTGAAAGGCTATCCACAGGAAGCATCCACAGAGGAACAGGAAAAGAATCCGCGGAGCAGAAGCGCGAAACTACGGGTAGCGGAAATAGTAACCGATAAAGAGCAGAACTCCCATGAATGAAGAACAGAACCCTACCACTCCCTACGAGGAGTTCCAGGAGTCTTCCGACGAGCGTCAAAGGAACATCGCAGAGGAACAGGCGTTGGCTGAAGCCGGCACTCTCCCGGAAGAAGAAGGCAAAGACGACTCCGTAAAGAAGATTGTCGAGGCTTTCACCTCTGACGACGGGGAAGACACACACATCACATGGTCTCTTCCCGCAGTTCTTGGGGGGGACATCCTTAGTGCCAGATGGTTCAAGAGACACGCCTTCCTCATCATCTTCATTATCGCTCTTACCATATTATATATAACCAACAGATATGCCTCCCAGCAAGAGACCATAGAAATAGCCCACTTGAAAGAAGTATTGAACGACAAAAGATACTACGCACTGACCCGTTCCTCACAGCTATTGCAGCGTTGTCGGCAGGGAGAGATAGCCGATTACTTCAAGAGCATCGGGGACACAACCATGCAAATCGCCTCTGAACCACCATACGAAATCCGCCTGAAATGAAGAACTTCCCCTACAAATCCACATTGAAACGCTATAATTTCCTCGCTATATGCTTCGCCATTTTAGGTGTGGCTATTGTAGCGAAAGCTGCGTACATCATGTTTGTAGAAAGGAGTTTCTGGCAACAGGTAAGTGAACGGAATGTCAAGGAGAATGTCATCATCCCTGCTTCAAGAGGAAATATCCTGAGTGCGGACGGACAACTCCTTGCCACATCATCCCCGGATTACAAAGTCTATATAGACTTCCGGGTTACAGACAAA
Source organism: Duodenibacillus sp. (assembly GCA_963615745.1). Taxonomy (GTDB): domain Bacteria; phylum Bacteroidota; class Bacteroidia; order Bacteroidales; family Bacteroidaceae; genus UBA6382. The sequence goes on along the minus strand of CAVEJA010000073.1, from coordinate 4,345 downwards.
GACAGTCTGACACAAATCAAAGCCCAGTTTAAAAGAGACTCTTTGTTTGAAGCCAAAATCGACAGTCTGTCCACCGGGCTTCATCTGTTGTTTCCAAGCAAATCATCAAAATGGTTCAAGAAGCATCTGTATGAAGGATACAGAAAGAAAAGCCGTCATTGGGCAATCTATCCCAACCGCATATCCTATCTTGACTACAAAGAATTGCTCAAATTACCATTTTTAAATAGGGGGAAACTCGTCAGCGGAGTTCACCAGGAAGAATTCTATGCCGTCAAGAAACCTTTCGGCTCGCTGGCAGCAAGAACTTTGGGAGACACCTATCCGGGCAAAGACTCCGCCCGCTCAGGACTCCAACTGGCTTTTGACAGCCTGTTGCGGGGGAAGCCAGGAATCTCCCACCGGCAGAAAGTCCTCAACAAATGGCTGGGGATTGTAGACGAGCCCCCTGTTGAGGGAGCGGACATCATCACCACCATTGATGTCAAGATGCAGGATTTTGCGGAAAAAGCCCTCAAAGACAAAATGAAAGAAGAAACAGTCAATGGAATAGAGGGCGTTGTTCTGTTGATGGAAGTTGAGACAGGAGATGTCAAAGCCATTGTCAATCTTTCCAAATGCTCAGACGGGGAATACCGTGAAAGGAAAAACACCGCCGTAAGCAATCTCATGGAGCCGGGTTCTGTCTTCAAGCCCATGTCCTTTCTTGTCGCTTTCAACGATGGAAAACTCAGCATTGACGACAAGGTGAACTGCTGCGGAGGCGTAAAGAAGATGTACAAAAGAGAAATGACAGACCACAATTGGAGAAAAGGAGGATATGGAACCTTGACCGCTTCCCAATGCCTTGAACAGTCTTCCAATATCGGAGTAAGCGTCCTTATAGACAATATCTACCACAAACATCCCGAGAAATTCGTCGATGGGCTGTACAAATTAGGAGTTGCAGAAGACTTGCATCTGGATATTCCCGGCTATACACCGCCCGTAATCCGCCGTCCGAAAAAGGACAAAACGGGGAAGCATTGGGCAAACTGGTACGACACAGCCCTGCCATGGATGAGCATCGGATACGAAACACAGGTGCCTCCCATCAGTGTTCTTAACTTTTACAACGGTATCGCCAACAACGGGAGAATGATGAGACCCCGACTTGTAACCTGCGCCATGCGCAATGGAGAGATCATAAAGGAATATCCACCACAAGTCATCCGGGAACAGATGGCATCCCCAAGAGCAATCAAAGACCTACAAATCTGTTTGCGGAGAGTGGTCAGTATCGGGTTGGGAAAGAAAGCCGGCTCGCACATGTTCTCCGTTTCCGGGAAAACAGGAACGGCGCAAGTGTGGGAAAAAGGTAGAAAAACGGCAAAATTTCTGGTATCCTTTGCCGGTTACTTCCCGTCCGAAAAGCCGAAATACAGTTGTATGGTCTGTATCCTCAAATACGGACTTCCCGCATCTGGAGGAGGACAGTGCGGACCAGTATTCAAAAAAATCGCGGAAATGGTTATGAGGAACACCTTAAAACCTGATTTCAATGCCTCTCCCGACAC
>CAVEJA010000073.1:0-2779 GCA_963615745.1 Duodenibacillus sp. | reverse complement strand
CCTGCCTTATATATATAATGGTAGTATCAGTCACACAAAAAGCCTCTTGAGTTCGCTCAACTATGGAAGCCAGACGGACTTCAGCAAGACTTCAGGAAATTTCATGTTCGGACAATTTACAACTTCCGACAACAACATACAGGCAAAGGAGCTGGATTTTAATGACAAATTAGTACCCGATGTAATAGGTTTCGGAGCAAGAGACGCTGTCTTCTATCTGGAATCCCTCGGTCTTAAAGTCACTCTGGAGGGATTCGGAGCCGTCCAACAGCAAAGTCTCCCTTTCGGACACATTATCGTGAAAGGAGAAAGAATACATCTTAAATTAGGAACAGGAAAGAAGCCTAAACAAACAGAGGACTTTCCCACGGAAATATCCGACACAGAATCCAAAAAAACAGGGAGCTCTCTCCCAAGTCTTCAAAAGACAAAGACACTCACCAAAAGAAAAGCACAAAAACACGATAATCATGGAACTTGACCATCTTCTAACAGCCATTTCCCCCATAAAAATTATAGGAAATACCGACATCAATATCTCCGGTATCAACATTGATTCCAGGAAAATAACAGCTGACAACTTATTTGTTGCTGTCCGCGGCACTCAAGCCGACGGACACGATTTCATCCCTAAAGCATTGGGAAACGGAGCAAGAGCAATTGTCTGCGAGGAGATTCCTGCCGAAACAAGGGAAGACATCACCTATATCCAAGTAAGCAACACGGAAGAAATCGTAGGATGCCTTGCCACCCGATTCTATGGAAATCCCAGCTCACGCCTCAAATTAATCGGCGTAACCGGCACGAATGGAAAGACAACGATAGCCACACTTCTCTTCGAACTCTTTCGCAAGTTAGGTTACAAATGCGGACTTTGCTCTACTGTCTGCAACTACATCAACGACGAACCCCACCCGGCATCCCAGACGACACCCGACCCCATCACGCTAAACCAGCTTTTAGGAAAGATGGCGGACACAGGATGCAAGTACGCTTTTATGGAAGTCAGCTCACATTCCATCCAGCAACACAGAATTGCAGGGTTGAACTTCACGGGAGGAATTTTCACGAACCTTACCCGCGATCACCTGGATTACCACAAGACTTTCGAAAACTACCGCAATGCGAAGAAAGCCTTTTTCGACAATCTCCCCGCTGACGCATTCGCCATCACCAACATTGATGACAGGAACGGACTTGTCATGACACAAAACAGCAAGGCGCAGATAAAGACATATTCCTTGCAGAAGATGGCGGATTTTCACGCCCGGATTTTAGAAATGTCCTTCATGGGCATGGAATTACTTATCAACAACACCGATGTCCATGTACCTTTGATAGGAAAATTCAACGCATCCAACATCCTTGCCATCTACGGAACCTCCATCATGTTAGGTCAGGACAGGGAGGAAGTCCTAAAAATTCTTAGCACATTGCAGTCGGTTTCCGGACGCTTTGAAGCATTCCATTCCCCTAAAGGATACACTTCCATTATCGATTACGCCCACACACCCGATGCCCTCACCAATGTTCTTTCCGCCATTCATGAAGTTCTGGGCAACAAAGGAGAGGTCATCACAGTTTGCGGATGCGGAGGAAACAGGGACAAAGGCAAACGCCCCCAAATGGCAGACGAAGCAGCCAAAGCCAGCAACAAGGTTATTCTCACCAGCGATAATCCACGCTTTGAGAACCCAGAGGACATTCTGAAAGATATGTTGGAAGGTATCACGCCTGAGCAAGAAAAGAAAGTAACAACCATCACTGACAGAAAACAAGCTATCAAGACAGCGTGCATGATGGCAAAAAAAGGAGATGTAATACTTATTGCGGGAAAAGGACATGAAAACTACCAGGAAATACAAGGCGTGAAACATCATTTTGACGACAAAGAAGTGGTTCTGGATATTTATAAAAGCGAGAATACCGCTTACTAACATCTCAAACAGAAATCTTATATGCTATATTATCTTTTTCGTTTCTTAGAGTCATTCGGAGTTCCAGGGGCTGGAATATGGGGTTACATCTCATTCAGGGCTCTTCTCGCATTCATTCTTTCCCTTGTAATTTCCGCAAAATTTGGCGCATATTTCATTCGGTGGATGAAAAAACACCACATTAGCGAAACCCAGAGGGATGCCTCTATCGACCCATTCGGAGTAAAGAAACAAGGAGTTCCCTCCATGGGAGGTATCATTATCATCATCGCCCTGATCGTTCCCTGCATCCTATTAGGCAGATTACGCAACATTTACCTTATACTTATGCTTGTGACAACGATATGGCTTGGAGCCATCGGATTCATGGACGACTATATCAAAATCTTCAAGCACAATAAAGACGGACTAAATGGCTGGATCAAGATCCTTGGGCAGTTCATCATCGGTCTGATTGTGGGTTTGACCCTGTATCTCAGCCCGGATGCCGTTGTAAGAGAAAATGCGGAAGTAACACGAAGCGGGAAAGTCGCATATGTCACACATGATATTAAAAATCATAAATCCACCCAGACAACCATACCTTTTGTCAAGAACAACAATCTCGATTATGGTGATTTCTTCGGATTCTGCGGAAAATACCAACAGGAAGCAGGATGGATATTCTTTGTTTTCCTCACGGTGGTTGTTGTCATGGCTGTCTCCAACGGTGCCAACCTTAATGACGGCATGGACGGCATGGCTGCGGGAAATTCCGCTATTATAGGAGTGGCGTTAGGATTATTGGCATACGTGTCCAGCCATATTGAGTTTGCCGAATATCTAAACATCATGTATATACC
>CAVEJA010000072.1:0-2780 GCA_963615745.1 Duodenibacillus sp. | reverse complement strand
GGAATACGCCCTTGCCGTCGATAATCCGGACAGGCTCTGGAATGATGTTGTACTTTCTTTCTGCTTGGATGCTTGTGAAAGAAGCCAGGCATAGAAGTAGCATGGAAAGATAAATTTTTCTCATAATGATTGATATGGATTAATGATTAAATATGTGCGAATTGGCTATATGCGATAAATTGCAGATAGTTGTCGAGTATGGTTATTGCCGCCATGGATTCCACTATGGGTACTGCGCGGGGCAAAACGCAGGGGTCGTGTCGTCCCGTCGTCTTGAAGACAACCTTTTTTCCCTCCTTGTTTACAGTGGGCTGGTCTTTCAGCAAGGTTGCCACAGGCTTGAACGCCACTCTGAAATAGATGTCCTGTCCGTTGCTGATGCCTCCCTGTATTCCTCCGCTTCTGTTTGTCAAGGTCGTTATTTTCCCGTTTTCTTTGGGGATAAAGATGTCATTCTGCTCGCTTCCACGCTGGCAGACACCCTTGAAGCCCATTCCGTATTCAAAACCTTTCGCCGCATTGATACTGAGCATGGCGTTTCCGAGTTCGGCATGAAGTTTTCCGAATACCGGCTCGCCCAATCCTGCGGGAACGCCTTTGATGACACACGAGATAACTCCTCCGATGGTGTCTCCGTCCTGCTTCACTTCCTTGATGAGTGCCTCCATTTCGACTGCCTTTTCCGGGTCGGGGCAACGCACGGGATTGCTTTCTGTCAGACTTAAATCGTATGCGTTGTAATCGTCATCGAGCGTGATAGCTCCCACTTGCGAGGTATAGGCCTGTATGGAAATGCCTTTCTGCCTGAGTGCCATCTTGGCAAAAGCTCCCGCCACGCAGCGTGCGATGGTTTCCCTTGCGGAGGAGCGACCTCCTCCACGGTGGTCTCGCACTCCGTATTTCTTAAAGTAGGTGTAATCGGCGTGGGACGGACGGAAAATATTCTCCAAATTGGAATAGTCGGCACTGTGCTGGTCGCTGTTGCGTACCAGAAAACCGATAGGGCATCCTGTGGAAACCCCTTCGTAAATTCCCGAAAGAATTTCGACATGGTCGGCTTCCTTGCGGCTGGTTGTAAGACTGCTTTGTCCAGGGCGGCGGCGGTTCAGTTCTTCTTGCAGGAAATCCGTATCAATATGTATCCCTGCAGGAAATCCGTCCAGCACTCCGCCTATGCCTGCTCCGTGGCTTTCTCCAAACGAAGTCAGCCGAAAGAGTGTTCCAAAACTGTTCATATTATATATATGTACGAAACGTTTCCGGGTTATTTGCAGTGGCAGCAGCCACCCTCGTTTCCGCAATGGCAATCTTCCTCCTGGCAGTTTCCACCGCCACACCCGCCATTGCAGTGGCATGTGTGGGTGTAATTCAGTTTCTCCTGAATCTCCTCTTCAGTTGCCGGACGCTTGGTCACGACAGTTCCCTTGAAGTTCAGGTCTTTTCCTGCCAGAGGATGGTTGAAATCCATGACCACAGCATTTTCCTGAATCTCCTGTACGATGCCTTCCAAACGATTGCCGTCCTCGTTCAGCATGGGGACAAAAGCACCCGGATAGATGTGTGTGGCGTCGAATTTTCCATTGCGGTGGAACAAGCTTTTGTCCAATTTGAGGACATGTTCTTCCATGTATTCCCCATAGGCTTGCTCCACAGGGATGGTAAAACAGAAGTGTTCGCCTTCCTGATGCGCCAAAATGTTTTTCTCAAAGTCCTCCAGACAAGATCCCAATCCTGTAATAAAGGTATAGGGATGGTCTTCTGTGGTTTTCTCCACCAGTTCCGCCTTGCCTTCCTCGTCGTTTACAAACAAACTGTACTGTACTTTATAAAAATAATGACTGTTGTTCTCCATGAATAAATAGGAATGAATAATTCAGTCGTAAAGATACAAAAGTTTTACGACATCGGGCTTTATACTGGATGTTTTTTGAATTTCCTGTGCAGGAAAAGGGTGGGAGACCACGTTATCTGCGGAATTCCGCACAAATGATGGCGGTGGCGATAGCCACATTGAGGCTTTCACTCGTAGGCCGTTCCGGGGGATAACTGGGAATAAACAGTCTGTTCGTGACAAATTTCTCTGTTTCCTTGCGGATGCCTTTTCCCTCGTTTCCCATGATGATCACACCGTTTCGGGAGAGTTTCTGCTGGTGTATGTTCTCCCCGTTGAGGAAAGTTCCGTAGACGGGTGCGGTGGGGGAGACCTGTGCGAGGGCTTCCGCCAAATCGGCACGGTATGTTTTTATGCGGCACAAAGCCCCCATGGAGGCTTGCACCACCTTGGGAGAGAATACATCCGCCGTGTCTGGAGAGCAGAGTATGTGTTCTATCCCGAACCAGTCCGCCACACGCAGAATCGTACCCGCATTTCCCGGGTCTTGCACACCGTCCAAGGCGAGACAAATGTCTTTTTGGGCCATCTCGGGGAGGAAGAGGGATGGTTCGGGCTTCTTGAAAACAGCGATAACATCCTGCGGGGTCTGCATGAAACTGACCTTGCGCAATTCTTCCAGAGTGGTTTCGTCAATGGATTCCGCCTTTTGCAAGACGGAGGAGGGGACGGATGCCATCCATTCCTTTGTGGCGGCAAGGTATACGCAGGAAAACGTGTTTAAGAACTCTGGTATGATTTTTGGTCCTTCCGCAACAAACAACTGCTGACTGTCTCTGTTCTTTTTAATGCCAAGGGCGTGGATGTCCTTTATCCGCTTTTTGCTGATCATGGCTTGCGGAGTTTCACTGTTTTGTTTTCTGTGGAAGCAGTATGGATGCGCCTATGC
>CAVEJA010000071.1:0-4615 GCA_963615745.1 Duodenibacillus sp. | reverse complement strand
GAATTCTTCATGTCTGAGACACACATAGGTTGCCGCCTCCTCCGTCAGACTATCCCCCATCGGGACTATTCTTTGTTTGTTTCTCTTCCCCGTCACCTTCAAGTTCCTCGAGGAAATATCCACATCGGAGAGATTCAGCCCCACCAGTTCCGCCAGACGAATCCCCGTAGAATAAAACATGGACAGGACAAGGTGATCCATCGCCCCCTTGTAATCATCCGGGAAATGGACACCGTCCAGCAAGTCGTCCATCTGACTTTCCCGGACAAACTTCGGCAGGACTTTCTTTTTCTTCAGTCCCGTTATTCTCGACATCGGATTTCGTTTCAGCAAACCTTGCACATACAAGTATCTGTAAAACGAGCGAAGTGCGCTCAACCGTGTATTCACAGTTGAATTCGCACTTCCTTTATTCGTCATGTCCACAATCCACTCGCGAATGTCTCCGCTTTCAATTGCGAACCAATCCTTCTGTTCCCCCGAAATTCCTACAAAGTCCTTGAATTCCTCAAGACTTTTTCCATAGGACACTATGGTCAGATTCGAGTAATTCCTCTCTTTCTTTAAATATTGCAGGAATTTTTCTTCAAGCATAAGCCTTTAGCGCATACCACACCAGACTATACGCAAGAAACCAAAACCAAAATCGTCTCTGCGATTAGTCCTCGTTGCGATGGAGAGCCGTCACATAGATGGCATGCTCCTTGGCCAAGCGTTTCTTAACAGAAGGTTTGTCAAACTGCTGACGGGCGCGCAATTCCTTGACAACACCTGTCTTTTCAAACTTTCTCTTAAATTTCTTCAACGCTCTCTCAATGTTCTCGCCGTCTTTAACTGGTACGATAATCATACTTTTTGCTTTAGTTTTTTATTTATTTTTGGTTTATCTTATATTCCATCCAAATGCGGGCGCAAAATTACTCATTCTTTTATATACGAGCAAAACTTTTCGAACTTTTTCTTTGCTTGGGACTTGGAAACTCTTTTCCGGGATATTACAGGAAGAGAGGAAAAAACACCGCTTATGGCTTTGCGACAGGGCGGACGGCAAAACCGCAGTAACGGTCATAGTAATTGCTGCCCCTGTATTCGCTGTCGATGTAGAAAGCGAAAGCACAAGTCGGATATATCGTATGGGGCGTACCCGTCCAATAGTAACCGTTAGAACCTTTTTCGCAAAGCTCCGCCCCACTTCGAAGCCCCGAAGCGGGAAGAAAGAGGACATTCCCGTTAGGACCTTTCACAAGATAACCTTTCGCACCATTGTAGTTGGGCGACCATACCCATTCGCACTTGTCCCTCAGCTCCCAGAAATCCTCAACAGAAGGCATACGGCAACCCTCCCCCCAGTTCCCGGCAGCAGCGTCGTCTTCGGTTTCAAGGACAGTTTTCCCATTCCTGTTATTGTATTTGCCAGGCTCGCTTCCCCATTTGTATGTATTTTCGCTGTAATCCGGCTTGGATTCCGTCTCGCCCCAGGCGAAATAGTCACCGTCATCACAGGGCGACGAAGCTCCTATGTTGCACTCCGCCCAAAGCAGACCACTGGGCAAACCAAGGTCTATGAACCTGTGTCCATTGATTATTTTGCCAGAAACCTCTGTTTCTGGTAGGCCGACGGGTCTTCCCTCCTCTTTCGTCCCGCCCGTGCTCCTTACCCACAACGCCACCGTAACGAGTACGAAAAGGATTAGAAGCGGGAACAAGACCATTCTTTTCTTCATAACACCCCTTTTTCTTCTTTCAAACAAGGTGCAAATATAGCAAACTTCCCGGAACTTCCCTGTCCGAAAAGGCTGAACAACACCGGCACTCCCTATACATTATATATGTATCCTCACCGCTCTCTTTTTTTTGTTTTTGCCAATCGCAAAAGGCAAAACAGAATATAACGCCAATACTGTCACCGCTTTATCTCCACATCACCCCCTCTTTCCGACGACAAATGCCTACCTTTGCGGTCTGAAAAATCCTTACAAATAATCAAAAACAGAACTTTAAACATGGCATTCCTTACTTTTCAAAACATCAAGGGCGACATTTTCGGCGGCATCACCGCAGGTATCGTAGCCTTGCCTCTGGCATTGGCATTCGGCATTCAGGCTTTCAGCGGTATAGACTCCCCCATGGCAAGTTCCATCGGAGCTCTGAGCGGCCTCGTCGGAGCTACCCTGCTTGGTTTCTTCGCCGCTTTGTTCGGTGGAACTCACAGCCAGATCAGCGGTCCTACCGGCCCTATGACTGTCATCACCGCCAGTCTGGTCAGCGGTGCATGGGCTAGCTCGGGCGGTTCCATCACCTATGTCATCATCAGCATGTCTTTGGCAGGTATTTTCTGCGGATTATTCCAGATTCTGTTCGGTGTCATACGTATAGGAAAGTACATCCGATACATCCCGTACCCTGTTTTGTCTGGTTTCATGAGCGGTATCGGCATTATCATCATCCTGCAACAGATATACCCTCTTATAGGAAAGAAATCCCCGGTCACCGTTTTCGACATGGTATCCTGCTTCCCACAAGCCGTTTCCGACGGAATTTCATGGACTGTCTTCCTCCTGGGTGTCGTCACAATCCTTCTTATTGAGCTTTTTCCCCTTGTTACAAAGAAAATTCCTGCCACCCTTGTAGCCCTTGTCGCTGTCACGATAATCTCCCTCTTCTGCCATATCGATACCAACTACACCATTGGCGACATCCCGGCAGGACTTCCGAAGCCTTTCTTCATGGCGGAAGGTATTGACATAGCGGCTTTGGACTGGAAGAACCTCATCATTGCCTCCCTCATTCCCGGTCTGACACTGGCTGGTCTTGGCTCTATCGACACCCTGCTGACCTCTGTCGTGGCGGACAATATCACCAAGACCAAGCACAACAGCAACCAGGAACTCATCGGTCAGGGCATTGGAAACGCCTTGGCAGGATTCTTCGCCGGCATCGCCGGAGCGGGAGCTACCATGCGTACCGTGGTAAATGTAAAAAGCGGTGGCCGCACTCAGATCAGCGGAATGATACATTCCATTCTCCTTCTCGCCATTTTGCTGGGATTAGGCTCTCTTGTAAAGTATGTTCCCCTGTCTGTCCTGGCGGGTATTCTGATTACTGTGGGCTGGGGTATCATTGATTTCAAGGGACTGAAAGACCTCAACAAGATACCCAAAGCCGATGCTTTCGTACTGATTGTAGTGCTTCTGACCACAGTCTTTGTGGATCTCCTCACCGCAGTAGGTATCGGAATGGTCATCGCCTGCGTCCTGTTCATGAAGAGAGCCGGGGATCTGGCGGAAGAATCCTACAGCACCGCCCTCATGTCCAGCTTCGACAAGGAAACCCCGTGGGAGGATGAGAAGGACTTCCCCGAGAAAGCCAAGAACAAAATCTACATACAGCGTCTGGACGGCCCTATCTTCTTCGGCTCCATCACCCGGTTCCAGGAAGTCATGCATAACATCCCGCAGGATGCGGAAGCCGTCATTATACGTATGAAAAGGGTGGATTTCATGGATCAAAGCGGTCTCTACGCCATGGAGACAGCCGTCAAGGACTTGCAGGAGCAGAACATCGAGGTCTTCATGACCATCATCCAGCCCCAGCCTCTCTATATGTTGCAGAGATCCCACTTCATCCCGGAAGTCATCAGCCCCTACCATACCTTCTCCACCTTTGAAGCCTGCATCCAGTTCCTGAAGAAAAAATACCAGTAATCATGGCTGAGACGGCTGTCTTCAATGCGCACAACAAGGAGGAATATCCTCCCGCCCATAGTGCCGAGCACTTGCTCAATGGCACGATGGAGCAGATTTTCCATTGCGGGAGAGCCTTTTCCGCTCATGTGGAAAGGAAGAAGTCCAAGCTGGACTTCCACCTTCCACAGCCTCTGACCGAGGAACAGATCCGCGACATAGAGGAACGCATCAACACAGTCATACAGGAAGACCTCCCGATATGGACGGAAATCGCCACCCAGAGCGAGGTTTCCTCCCGCTTCAACATGGAGCGGTTGCCCGAAGATGCCTCCGAGACCGTCCGTATCGTCCATATCGGAGACTACGACGAGTGTCTCTGCATCGGCAGACACGTGGAACGCACCAGCCAGATAGGGCGTTTTCACATCACAAGCAGCCGTTGGGAAGATGGCGTACAGAGGATAGTGTTCAAGCTGGAATAAGCCTTGGAAATCCCACTCCGCGTTTTCCGAATCGTAACTCGCGGAGTTACGAGTGTTAAAACGGGCTTTTTCGAGGGCTAAACCGCATAAATACGAGTGCTAACTCTGCGAGTTAGGAGAGCTGTTTCCGCCAATTGTTAAAACGCATGCTAACGAATGTTTATATCCAATGGCAAAAAGCCTCCACACATAGCCAGAAAGCACTTATCCCATTCAGCCTCCGCCACCCTCCCGACAACCCAATCCCTATATCCCCATGACCTTAATAGAACGAGAGAAAGAAACCATCGGAATCATGATTCGCCTGTACTGCCGCCGCAAACTCCATGCGGAAACCATACCCGACGAATACGCCGAACTGCTGGATTACGCCCACGCCCGTCTTGACCGCTGCCGCTTTGGCAACCAGAAAACATCCTGCAAGCATTGCCCTATCCACTGCTACGC
>CAVEJA010000070.1:0-3173 GCA_963615745.1 Duodenibacillus sp. | reverse complement strand
CCAGAAGGCTTCCAGCCTCCCCATACCTTCCGTCTTGGCTGGCATCTATGACAAGGACACCTATCTCAGGCAACAGAACTACCGCAAGAAAAACGCACGCATAGGATTTGTCAGCACCTGCGTGGACACCGCCATCCTTTTATCCCTGTTCGCATTGGGCGGTTTCACGCTTTTCGACCACATCGCCCGCAGTCTGACAGACTCCGCCATCCCCGCAGCCCTTATCTTCTTCGGATTGGTTTACCTTTGTTCCTGGATTCCGGGTATTCCGTTTGGGGCATACAGCACCTTCGTTATCGAGCAACAGTTCGGATTCAACCGCACCACGGTAAAGACCTATGTCCTTGATTTGATAAAAGGTCTGCTGCTTACCGTCATCATCGGTGGCGTTATACTGACCGCTTTGGTATGGATATACACTTCCATACCGCACTATTTCTGGATAGCGGCATGGGGATGTATCACGGCATTCAGCCTGTTCATGCAGTTTTTCTACTCCGACCTTATTGTCCCTCTCTTCAACAAACAGACCCCATTGCAGGAGGGAGAACTCAGAACCGCCATAGAGAGTTTTGCCAGAAGCGTGGATTTCAAGCTGAAAAACATCTATGTCATCAACGGCTCTAAACGTTCAGCCCATGCCAATGCCTACTTCACAGGATACGGAGCACGCAAACGCATTGTCCTGTATGACACTTTGATGGAACAACTCACCACGGAAGAAATCGTGGGAGTGCTTGCGCATGAGATAGGACACTACAAGCACAGGCACATTTACAAGAGTATGGTGTCCTCCATGCTCACCAACCTCATCCTTCTCTATGTTTTCGGATTGGTCATGAACAGCTCCGCCATTGCCGCGGCGTGCCATTGCCAGCCCTCGTTCCATATTAATCTGATGGTATTTTCCCTCATTTACTCTCCTTTCAACGAGGTTCTGTCCATCATTGACAACCAGATCTCCCGCCGGCACGAGTGGCAGGCGGACGAATTTGCCAAAACCCACGGTCTGGGACCCGCTGTATCATCCGCATTAAAGAAGATGTCCGCAAAGAGTTTGTCCAATCTCACCCCGCATCCCTGGGTGGTACGCCTCCAATATTCCCATCCCACCCTCAAGGACAGGGTGCTGCATTTGGAATAAAAACGCTATCTTTGCACTAAGAAACGCACAGACACCATATTTGATCCTTGAATTATGGGAATGAAGAATATCCGCAATTTTTGTATCATAGCACATATAGACCACGGAAAGTCCACTCTGGCTGACCGATTACTGGAGTTTACCAAGACCATTTCCATCACAGAGAATCAGATGCTGGACAATATGGACTTGGAACGGGAGCGCGGCATCACCATCAAGAGCCACGCCATCCAGATGGAATACCATTATAAGGACGAGGACTACGTTCTCAACCTGATTGACACGCCGGGTCACGTGGACTTCTCCTACGAAGTCAGCCGCTCCATCGCCTCCTGCGAGGGAGCATTGCTGCTTGTGGATGCCACGCAAGGCGTACAGGCGCAGACCATCTCCAACTTATACATGGCTATCGAGCATGATCTGACCATTATCCCCGTCATTAACAAGTGCGATATGGTCAATGCCATGCCCGACGAGGTGGAAGACGAGATCGTAGACCTCATCGGATGCGACCGAACAGAGATTTTGCGGGCATCCGGGCGCACGGGACAAGGCGTGGAAGACATCCTGAATGCGGTAGTTGAAAGGATTCCACATCCCCAGGGGGACGAGAAAGCCCCTTTGCAAGCCCTTATCTTTGACTCCGTCTTCAATCCGTTCCGTGGAATCATCGCTTATTTCAAAATTGTCAATGGAGAAATCCATACGGGAGAGCAGGTCAAGTTCGTAAATACGGGGGAAACCTACGGGGCAGACGAGATCGGCGTATTGAAAATGAGCCTTTCGCCACGTGCCAAACTGTCGTGCGGAAATGTGGGCTATATTGTCAGCGGCATCAAGAAAGCCACGGAAGTAAAAGTCGGCGACACCATCACCTCCGCAACCCAGCCCTGCGACAAAGCCATCTCAGGATTCGAGGAGGTGAAACCCATGGTCTTTGCCGGCATCTACCCCATCGAGCCGGAGGATTTCGAGAATCTGAGATCCTCTCTGGAGAAATTGCAACTGAACGATGCCTCGCTCAGTTTTCTCCCCGAATCCTCCACAGCCTTGGGATTCGGATTCCGGTGCGGCTTTCTGGGACTTCTCCACATGGAGATTGTGCAGGAGCGACTGGACAGGGAGTTCAATATGGATGTTATCACCACCGTTCCCAACGTTTCCTACATCATACACACCAAGAAAGGCGAGCTATTAGAGGTACACAACCCGTCGGGGATGCCCGAGGTGACGGAGATTGACTACATAGAAGAGCCTATGATACGCTCCAATATCATCACCTCCTCCAATTTCATCGGCCCCATCATCACCCTCTGTCTCTCCAAACGAGGCGTACTCATCAAGCAGGAGTATGTGGCAGGAAACCGTGTGGAGCTTATCTTCGACCTGCCTTTGGGAGAGATTGTCATTGACTTCTATGACAAGCTCAAGAGTATTTCCAAAGGCTACGCCTCCTTCGACTACCACCCCAACGGCTACCAGCGTTCCAATCTGGTCAAACTGGACATTCTGCTCAACGGCAAACAAGTGGACGCGCTCTCCGTCCTCACCCATGCGGACAATGCGCAGACATTCGGCCGCCAGATGTGCGAGAAGCTGAAAGACCTGTTGCCACGCCAGCAATACGACATTGCCATCCAGGCAGCCATCGGTGCGAAAATCATCACCCGCGAAACAGTGAAACAAGTGCGCAAGGATGTCACTGCGAAATGTTATGGCGGAGACATCTCCCGCAAGCGCAAGCTGCTGGAGAAGCAGAAGAAAGGAAAGAAACGCATGAAGCAGATCGGAAACGTACAAGTTCCCCAAAAGGCTTTTCTTGAGGTTTTGAAATTGGATTAAGCCGCTTCCTCACAAAAAAGTCTGGAGAAAACTTGTACAATATAAAACAAAGCACTACCTTTGCACCGCATTTGGGAAAGTGCTGTACGGCTAGCTCCCTTCGAATCCTCCAGGGCTTGACCGCAGCAAAGGCAGTTGGTTGTAGCAGCGCGATGCAGATTAGCTTTCCCACCCGCCTCTTTAGCTC
>CAVEJA010000069.1:0-2981 GCA_963615745.1 Duodenibacillus sp. | reverse complement strand
CCAACGACCCCCTGATTAACAGTCAGGTGCTCTAACCAACTGAGCTATTGAAGCGGGATTGTCTCGTTTGACGGTGCAAAAGTACCTATATTTTTGAAATTAGCAATACCTTTGCATTAAAAATTTATCTTTTTACTGAATTTTATTGAGCAGACAACAGCCAAGCCACATTTTATATGTACCTTTACCCTTACTTTATGCGCACCCTTATCCATATATCAAAAACAAGAATTTCCCTTTCTGTCAGCATGAAACGGCATATTCTCACCATCCTATCCTGTACTTTGCTTCTTCTTCCCGCCATAGGTCAGAAGAGCAACGCATACAAGGTAGGCAGGAATATTGACCTTTTCAACCAGGTTTATAAAACACTGGATGAGTACTATGTCGATACCCTAAACGCCGACAAAATCATCCCCGATGCCATACAATACATGCTGGAAGGGCTTGATCCCTACACGGAATACATCTCCGCAGAAGACGCACTGAGCATACAAACACTCACCACAGGAAAATACGCAGGCATCGGAGCGGTTATCCGCTACTACAAAGACAAAGACCGATGCATCATTTACGAGCCTTACGAGAACATGCCCGCCGCAAAAGCGGGTCTGCAGTCGGGCGATGTCATCATCGCCATTGACGGAAAGGATGTAGGCAAAAAGGGGAACACCGCCACGGACAAGTATGTCAGCACCATCAGCAATCTTCTCCGGGGAGACCCCGAAACCACCCTGACCGTACAGATAGAGCGTCCGGGGACTTCCCAGCCGCTCACTTTCGAAGTCCACCGCGCCAATATCTCCATGCAGGCTGTCCCTTACACCACTATGATTGCCGGAAACATAGGCTTCATCAAGCTGACCACATTCACAAAAGGATGCTCCGACATGGTTCTGACCGCCTTGAAAGACCTCAAAAGCCAGGGAGCGAAATCTCTCATCCTTGATTTGCGGGATAATGGCGGCGGACTTGCCATCGAAGCGGTCAATCTTGTCAATCTTTTTGTCCCCAAGAACAAGCTCATACTAAGCATGAAGGGGAAGTACAAATCCTCCAATGTCAAATATTTCACCAGCAATATCCCGGAGGATTTGCACATTCCGTTGGTGGTTCTCGTCAATGGGCAGTCCGCCTCCAGCTCGGAAATCACCTGCGGCGCCTTGCAGGATCTGGACAGAGCGGTCATTCTGGGCGAGCGAACTTTCGGAAAAGGGCTTGTGCAACAGCCGCACGAACTGCCTTACGGGGCTGTTCTCAAACTGACAACCAGCCATTACTATATTCCCAGCGGGCGATGCATCCAGGCTCTGGACTATTCCAGGCGTTCCGTTACAGGAGAAGCCTACCGCACGCCAGACAGTCTGACCAAAGTCTTCCGCACGGCAGGCGGCCGCGAGGTGCGTGACGGAGGCGGCATCTCCCCCGACATCGTTTCCAAACCCGACTCCCTGCCCAACCTAATCTATTACTTACAGGCGAGCGACCAACTGCAAGAATACTGCAACCAGTACCGCAGCACCCATCTCTCCATCAGTCCGCCGGACAAATTCAGCCTATCGGACAATGATTTCGAGGAATTCAAGAAATTCCTGTTGGGCAGCGACTTCTCCTACGACCGACAAACATTCAAGGCATTGCAGGAACTACGCAAGATTGCGGAGAGGGAGGGGTACGAGAAAAGCGCACGCCCGGAATTCGACGCTTTGGAAAAGAAATTATCCCACGACCTGAGTTATGACCTGGACTTGTGGAAAAAGGAGATTATCCAGCAGCTCAATGCGGAGCTGTGCCTCAGATACCATTTCAGAAAAGGGTATTACGCCTCCCTCATCCCCCACGACCCCGTCGTACAGGCTGCCGCCAAGATTCTGCAAACACCCGAAAAATACAACAACACTCTTAAAAAATAAACTTTTCAACACGAAACATTATGAAACGATTCAATTTATTTCTGATTGGAATCATGCTGATCGGGCTGTGCCCACAGAGCATGAAAGCGTACAAAATGCGGATTATGTCCTACAACATCCGTTGCCTGTCAAAGAAAGACGGGCCTAAAAACCTTTGGAAAAACCGCAGAGACCCTCTTTGCAAATACGTGGCATCCGTCCATCCCGACATCTTCGGCATGCAGGAAGTCACCAAGTCGCAACTGGACGACATCCTGGAGCGTCTTCCAAACTACGCATACATCGGTGTCGGTCGTGACGACGGCAAGGAGAAAGGCGAGTATTCCCCCATATTCTACCGCACAGACAAATTCACCGTAGTAGAAAAAGGAGGGTTCTGGTTGTCCGAAACCCCGGATGTTCCCTCCCGCGGATGGGACGCATCCTGCCTGCGCAATACCAGCTGGGCCATTCTTGAAGATGTGAAAACAAAGGAGCGGTTCTTCTATTGCAACACCCATTTCGACCACATAAGCGTTACTGCCCGCACTAATTCCGCCATGCTCTCCAAGGATAAGTTCAAGGACTTGGCAGGAAATCTTC
Source organism: Duodenibacillus sp. (assembly GCA_963615745.1). Lineage (GTDB taxonomy): Bacteria > Bacteroidota > Bacteroidia > Bacteroidales > Bacteroidaceae > UBA6382. Next base: position 486 of record CAVEJA010000069.1, on the reverse strand, counting down.
CCATTCTGTTCACGGCGGACTTCAACACCAACGAGAAAGAGCAGACTTACAATCTGCTTTGCAGCTATGAGTACCCCTTACATGACGCATGGAAAACAGCCAAAAAGAAAAGCGGAGGTCCTGCCACATACAACGACTGGGGAAATGCCAAAAACACAGAAGACCACAAGATTGACTTTATCTTCGTATCTCCGTCCATCAAAGTTAAAAAAGCCGTTATTTCCGACAGCGCATTGGGCGACGGCTACTATCGTTCCGACCACAACGCCCTGTGGGCAGATGTCAAATGGTAGAAGCGGCAAGCCCTGTCTCCTTTAAGAAAAGAACAAAAAGTAAGGAAATGAATAGATTTCATACCCACAAAATCATACTATTTGTCTCTTTCTTCCTGCTGATTTCCACCGCATCCGCCAAGAGCGGAAAATACAGCATCCTCACTTTTAACGTGATGAACCAGGAGAGAGAACAGGCAGACTCGCCCTGGGC
>CAVEJA010000068.1:0-11452 GCA_963615745.1 Duodenibacillus sp. | reverse complement strand
AAGCTCGGGGGCGGAGCCTTCTATCTCCACACCTATCATCAAGCCTCTTCCTCTCACCTCTTTCAACTGCGGAATCTTCTTCAGTTCCTCCAGCAGATACTCACCCGTCCTACGGGCATTCTCCACCAGATTCTCCTTTTCTATAATGTCCAATACGGCTATCGCCGCAGCACATGCCAGATGATTGCCTCCGAAAGTAGTCCCTAACATTCCTTTCTTAGCCTCGAATTCGGGAGAAATCAGGACAGCCCCTATCGGGAAACCGTTTGCCATTCCCTTCGCCACGGAGATAATATCCGCCTGAATGCCTGAATGCTGATGGGCAAAGAACTTTCCTGTACGGCCATAACCAGACTGCACCTCGTCCAGAATGAGGACTACGCCCTTCTTCCGGGTCAATTCACGCAGCTCACGCATGAAAGAATCAGTAGGACACTGAATCCCTGCCACTCCCTGAATACCCTCTATGATGACTGCCGCAAAGGTATTCTCATTCAATTTCTCCTCTACGGCTTTTATGTCATTCAACGGAACAAACTCCACATTGGGGTTTTCGTTGAACGGAGCGCGTATTTTGGGATTGTCCGTGACCGCAACCGCCCCCGACGTCCTTCCATGAAAAGCATGAGAAAAAGCCAGCACCTTTGGCTTCCCCGTATGGAAAGAAGCCAGTTTCATGGCGTTTTCATTGGCTTCCGCCCCGGAATTGCACAGGAACAGGCTGTAATCGTCATAACCGGACACACGCCCCAATTTCTCCGCCAGCCTGATCTGAAGAGAGTTTAGAACAGAATTGGAGTAGAATCCCATGTTCTGCAACTGATGGTATACGGCATCCACATAATGAGGATGGCAATGCCCTACGGAAATAACGGCATGACCTCCATAGAAGTCAAGGTATTCCGTACCCTCCGCATCATACACATAACATCCCTTTCCTCTGACGGGCTCTACATTATATAAGGAATATACATCAAATAGTTTCATTCTCGTTGTTTTGTTTAGAATGCGCTGGATTTCAAACGAAGCCCCGTCTTCTCATCCAGCCCAAAAATCAAATTCATATTCTGTACAGCCTGACCGCTCGCTCCCTTTAACAGATTGTCTATTACCGAGACGACCAGCAGCTGCTTCCCATGTTTCTCCACATGAAGCAGAGCCTTGTTGGTGTTCACCACCTGCTTCAAATCCACCATCTTGTCGGAAACGAAGGTAAAAGCCGCATCCTCATAGTAGGACTTATACAGGCGGACTATCTCCTCCTCCTCCATATCCGTTTCCGTATATACGGCGGCAAGAATGCCCCGGGCGAAGTCTCCACGCATGGGGATGAAGTTCACGGAATGGGAAAAGTCGGGTTGCAGACCTTTGACAGAGCGGTTTATCTCCAGCAGATGCTGGTGTTCAAAAGCCTTGTACACGGACAGGTTATCCGTCCGCCAGCTGAAATGGGTGGTAGCCGAGGGTTTCACGCCCGCTCCCGTAGAGCCTGTTATGGCTGTAACCTGGATGTCATGCTCCAGCTTCCGCACTTTCGCCAGAGGCAGAACCGCCAACTGGATGGCAGTAGCGAAGCATCCCGGATTGGCAATACGCCGTGCTGTTCTGATGGCATCCCGCTTCAATTCGGGCAATCCATAGACATAGCCATTGGATTCGTCACGGAAATCCTGCGCCAGGTCCACGATTCTAAGACCATCCGGCGCATTGTGGGTTTTCCAGAACTCGCTGCTCTTGCCATGACCTGAACAGAGAAAGACGACATCCACCGTATTCAAATCCATTTCCGGGGAGAAGCACAAGTCCGTTTCCCCTATCAAGCCCTCGTGAACATCGCTCAGAAGATTCCCGGCATTGCTCGTCGAGTGGACAAAGCGGATTTGAGCCTCGGGATGGTTCAGCAGGATTCGCAGCAACTCCCCTGCCGTATATCCGGCACCCCCTATTATTCCTACTTTAATCATTGCTCTATGTATTTTTCACGAGGAATGATGAGCCAGCAGATGATATATGGGAGCAGTCCCAAGCCATAGACAAAGAAAGCAATGACCCATAAAATGCGTATTACCGTGGCATCCACATCGAAATACTCGGCAAGTCCGCCACATACCCCGCCTATTTTCTTGTCATCCCTGGACAGATACAATTTCTTTCTCATCAGCCTCGCTGTCTTAAAAAAGAGTTGTTCTCTAACGCTTCTCGTCGGGATGCACACCATAATATACACGGAGAGGCGTGCTGCTTACCTTGATAAAGCCTTTCGCTTCCTCGGATGTCCATCCGTGCTGCATCTCTCCATACTCCCCGAGCTTGCTCTTCGTAAGGTCGTCCTCGCTGTCCACACCTACGGTTTGGAAGCCGTAAGGATGCAGCTCAAGGATTGCCGTACCGTTTACATTACGCTGGGAACTGGAAAGCATGGCCTCCATGTCCGGCATTACCGGCTCCAGATACTGGCTCTCATGCAGGAACATACCGTACCAGTTGGCGATCTGGTCTTTCCAGTACTGTTGCCATTTGCTCAAAGTACTCTTTTCCAACAGGCGGTGGGCTTCGATAATCAGCTTCGGAGCGGCTGCCTCAAAAGCCACACGCCCCTTGATACCTATGATCGTGTCTCCCACGTTGCAGTCACGGCCTATCGCATAAGCCGCGCCTATCTCCTCTATCTTCTGAATAGCCTTGACCTTGTCATCGAAACGCTCTCCGTTCACAGACACGATCTCGCCTTTCCTGAAGCCAATCTTCAGTATGGATTTCTCGGTCTTGGTAACGTGCTTCAAATACGCCTCCTCGGGAAGCCCCTGTGTCGGGTCCAGTATCTCCCCTCCGCAGATACTGGTTCCCCAGATACCTACATTGTACGAATATTTCAGTTTGGTGAAGTCCGCATGGAAGCCATGCTCGTTCAGGAAATCCACCTCTTCCTTGCGGGAAAGAGCCTTGTCACGGGTCAGAGTAATGATTTCAACGCCCGGAGCCATCACCAGGAAGGTCATGTCAAAGCGGATCTGGTCGTTCCCCGCGCCCGTACTTCCATGGGCGATGGCGTCCGCGCCAATCTCCTTGGCGTAGCGCGCAATGGCTATAGCCTGGAAAATGCGTTCCGAGGAAACGGAGATGGGATAACAGTTGTTGCGCAACACATTTCCGAATATCATGTATTTCAAACTCTTCTCGTAATATTCATGGGTGACATCGAGCGTCACATAAGCCTTTGCGCCCAGCTTGTAGGCATTCTCCTCGTTCTTTTTCAGCTGCTCTTCCGAGAAACCGCCCGTATTGGCACAGGCTGCATACACCTCGTAACCTTTTTCCTTTGCCAGATACATGACCGTATAGGAGGTGTCCAAGCCACCGCTATATGCCACAACTACTTTCTTTGCCATAACAAATCCTTTATTTCGTAATTCCAAATTCTCTATTTTCCTTTGTTGTCCGGGTCTTCCGGGTCAAACAACATTCCCGTACAGATACAGCGCACCTTGTTGTTCCGTTGCAGGACATCGTAATTGCAACATCCCTCGCAGCCTTTCCAGAAATCCTCGTCGTCGGTCAGCTCGGAGAAAGTCACGGGTTTGTAACCCATCCGGGTGTTCAGCTTCATCACGGGCAGGGAGGTTGTTATACTGAAAATCTTTGCCTTGGGGAACTTCTTCCTCGCCAGTTCAAAGGTCTTCTCCTTGATTCTGCCCGCCAGACCATGCCCACGGTACTCCGGGTCCACTATCAAGCCGGAGGTCGCCACGAAATCATCGTGCCCCCAACTCTCGATATAGCTGAAGCCTACCAGCCGTTCACCGTCCAAAGCCACCACGGCCTTGCCGCTTTCCATCTTCGCGGAGATGTATTCCGGCGTGCGTTTCGCAATTCCCGTCCCGCGTTTCAACGCTGACTCATATATCAACTGGCACACCAACTCGGAGTATTTCGTATGCTCGCTTGTAGCATATAAAACTTGTATATCCATTTCGATTGTTTCTATACTTGGATTTTAATTTCCGCAAAGGTACTAATAATATAGGGCATATCCGTAAACGGACTGAAAAATATTCAGATTTCAATGTTTTTGTAGTAAAATATGACATGCCGGCTATTCTTTTTCAATCCTCGCAAAAGCCAAATAACCCCTATGCTTTGAATGGTATATGATTTCTATTCCCGTACATACGGATTGGATGCGTCGGAATAATTATACCATATTTATTCACGAAAAAGGATGCGTTTTCGGAGTTTCAGGGTCAGTATTTCCGATATGCGCCTTGGGAAACCGGCTTCCTGCAACAGGGACTATCCTGCGCCACCCGCTCGAAGAGCATGACAGGAGGCAGCTTCACCCATTTCCGATTCACGATTTTGCGGATGGCGTTCGTGCCGTTCACCTCGTACTTGTAATGAACCGAATCCATTTTGGAGAACGTTATGCGCTGGGATTCGGACCCCATCTCGTTGGAGAGATTCAAAACGGCGACGCTGTTCTTTATGGAAAAGGATGTGACAAACCATATCTCATGGACATCCCCTTCCATGTACCCGTTCATCTTCCCCAGGAAATCGAACCGGGGAACGACCAAAACGGTATCATACAAATTGATATGCAGGGCGATGTCATTCTCCTCATTTCGGAAAACGCCTTTGAAATCCCCGTCTCCTCCACCCCGGACAAGGCAGGGAAGCAGCAGCAACGCCCAGCAAAGGAACTTTCTCATGAGTTTACGGTATCAGTTTTCGGGAATATTCACAATCAGCGTCGTAGCCCCTATCGTCACAATCGCCTGATTCTCCATATAGATGCGGTCGGCATCCTTCAGAATCTCACTCTGATAGAATGTCCCCGTATTGCTGGGAGCGTCCCGGAGGATGAACCGCAACCTGCCGTTCTTGTCCTCCTGAACCCGGACGATACAATGCGTTGTATCGATACTGGGGTCCAATGTCCTGAAAGACGCATTCGCCTTCGAGCCTTTCACGTATCTCCCTATCACATTCTCCCCCATTCGGAGAGGTATCACCTGCTTGTTGTGGAAGGAATTCTCCACCACAGTAAGCGTTCCGCAGACAGGATCAGCTGGTTTGGCTTGGGGAAGCAGCTTTATTTTGAAACCTTTCTGACAGTCGGGACAAGTGAATCCAAGCACACGCCCCTCGGGATAAGCCGTCTCGTCAAAGGCAATCACATTACCACATTTGGGACATCTGACCTTTTTCATCGCATTTCCTGTTTCTGTAACGAGGACTAACCTTTCAGAAAAAGCACCCAAGCCTCGTCAAAAGCCCCGCTTTCTTTCTGCAAGGAGCGCAAAGCGTTATAGGCTTCCCGCTCTGTCGGGTAGGAGGAATATATGACACGTATCATGTTTCTGCCCTCATACACCTCCGCTTTCCCGAAACCTTTTTTCGCAAGCCTCCTCACCAGATCCTCCGCATTGGACTTTCTCACCTGGCTTGCCAGCACTATGGTGTATGCCTCCGGCACGGTATTTCCTTGGATCTGGAGACTGTCCGAAGGTATTTCCTCACGAACCTCTTTCTCCTTTGCCGGTCCGGCCGCCTCCGTCTCCGCCGCCAGACTTTCCCTCACCGGGCTGTCCTGTTTGCCAGAAACGTTCCCCAATGCAGGGAATTTATACAATGCGCCGTCCAGAACCGAGAATTTCGCAGTCTGAACATCCTTGGAAACATCATGCACGGGAATGGATATGGCGAAGAAAGCCAGCAAAGCCAGCACGACAACTCCCGCATAACGCAGGCTCCGTCTTCCATAATACGCCCACAGAGAAATGACATTGCGCCTCTCCGTCGCTTCCCCAGCCACGGCAACCGCCTCTCCGGCATCGCCATCGCCCTCTTCCGAAACCACGGCATCAGCAACCGCAGCCGTTTTCCTCTCCTCTGCAATCTGGGAAAACAGGGGGAACGGGAATGCCTCCAAGCCATAATAGCCGGGGGAAACGATGTCCTTGGAGGAGGGAACGAACTCGCAAGCACCTTCCTCCGCCATCTTCAGCGTACCTATGCCGCCCACGCTCCAGCTGCCGCCAGCCGCCAGCCTGTTCCTTACCTCCCGAATACTTTCCTCCAGCATACGGGATGCGGAGGAGAAATCGGTGTCATAGACCTGCATAATCAGCTGGACAAGCAGTCCGTCGTTCACCACAAGTTGCGGATTGAAGCCTACGGAACGGTAGGGAGGGCATATCATGCCCTCGTCCGTACGGGATGACATCTCGTTCCGCACGACAAACCCGCCTAACTCCGGAAGAATCACGCACTCATGATCCAACAACAAAGTCTCGATATACCGACCCAGCTCTATCATATTGCAAAGATATGAAAAGAAACGCATTCTTATCCCTCTTCCCTCCCCTCTTTTTACACATTCTTTCCAACTTTCCTCCCTATCTCATTCTGGCTCATCCGACTAAACAAAAGAGAAGAATCCTCTGGCAAATCCGCCATAACGACTATGAAAAAAGGAAGAAAAATCTACTCGTCAAAGTTTGATTTTTATTCGTCAAAGTTTGACGAGTAAAAAAGTCACCGTTTTACGACAGCTAACTCTGCGGTTTATCCCTCCTAACTCCGCAATTTAGGTGATGAAAACAGGGCTTTTTTGAGGCGTAACTCCGCGAGTTAGAAAAATTACTCCGCGAGTTACAAGGAACAAACCGCAGAGAGGGCAACCAAGACAGAGGATTCTCACATTCTCCCCTCCGCCCCAGGCGGTTTTGAAATTACACATTGGAACAAATCCGCCCCTGTTTCTCCGCAAACTGTCTCTCACATTGGATTATTCCAGCTATTTTGCTTACTTTTGCAGAAAATACAAACTACTATGGCAAAAGAGCTGAAACATCTTACAAAACGCAGTGAGAATTACTCCAAATGGTATAACGAGTTGGTAAGCAAAGCCGATCTGGCAGAGCAAGCCGATGTAAGAGGATGTATGACCATCAAGCCTTACGGTTACTCTATTTGGGAAAAAATACAGCGGGAAATGGACTCCAGATTCAAAGAGACGGGAATTCAAAACGCATACTTCCCATTACTCATCCCCAAAAGTTTCTTCGGACGCGAGGCGGAACACGTGGAAGGATTCGCCAAAGAGTGTGCCGTGGTCACCCATTACCGTCTGAAAGTGGACGAGGAGACCCACGGAATCGTTGTAGACCCTGCGGCAAAGCTGGAAGAAGAGTACATTATCCGACCCACCAGCGAGACCATTATCTGGAATACCTACAAGAACTGGATTCACTCTTATAGGGATTTGCCCATTTTGTGCAACCAGTGGTGCAATGTCATGCGCTGGGAAATGCGCACCCGCCTTTTCCTCCGCACCTCCGAGTTTCTCTGGCAGGAAGGCCATACGGCTCACGCCACCAGGGAAGAAGCCGAAGAGCGTGCGAGACTTATGCTGAAAGTCTATGCCGATTTCGTGCAGGACTTCATGGCCATCCCTGTCATGCAGGGTGCGAAAAGCGAGACGGAGAGATTCGCCGGCGCACTGGACACCTACACCATAGAGGCTCTCATGCAGGACGGCAAAGCCCTGCAAAGCGGAACCAGCCATTTCCTGGGACAAAACTTCGGAAAAGCATTCGATGTACAGTTCATTGACAAGAACAACGAGCTGCAATACGCATGGGCAACCTCGTTTGGAGCGTCCACCCGTCTGATGGGCGCGCTCATCATGACGCACTCCGACGACAATGGTCTGGTGCTTCCTCCGAAACTCGCCCCCATCCAAGTGGTCGTCATTCCCATATACAAGACAGAGGAAGAGCTTGCAGTCATCAGAGAAAAGGCAGCCCCCATACTCTCCCAGCTCAAAGAAGCGGGCATAAGTGTCAAGTTCGACGACGACGACAAGCGTCGTCCCGGTTTCAAATTCGCAGACTACGAGTTGAAAGGCGTTCCCGTCCGTCTGGTTTTAGGAGCGCGGGATATTGCCAACGGCACAGTGGAAGTGATGCGGCGTGACACTCTGGAGAAGGATGTCCTCCCCTTGGAAGGCATTTCCGGGAAAGTCAAGAGCCTGTTGGATGATATTCAAACCAATTGTTTCAAGAAAGCCAAGGCTTTCCTCGACACGCATACCTACGAATGTTCCGACTACGAGGAGTTCAAAAAGAGAATCAACGACGGTGGATTCTTCATCTGCCCCTGGGACGGAACGACGGAAACGGAAGAGAAAATCAAGGAAGACACTCAGGCAACCATACGTTGTATTCCTTTCAGCATTGACCAAAGCAACCCCGGCAAGGACATGGTCAGCGGGAAACCCGCCAAGTACAAAGTCCTTGTTGCCAGAGCATACTAAGCGGACGGGCATACAATATATTAATATATGGATGTAGCGGTCATAAAATACAACGCAGGGAACATCTATTCGGTTGTTCACGGACTGGCAAGGCTCGGTATTGACCCTGTTGTCACCGACGATGCCGATACCATAAGGAGTGCGGACTGCGTGCTGTTCCCCGGACAGGGGGAAGCCTCCAAGACAATGGAATATCTGAAAGCCCGCCACATCGACTTGCTTATAAGAGACTTGAAACAGCCGGTTCTCGGAATTTGCATCGGTATGCAGCTCATGTGCGCGCACAGCGAGGAAGGGAACACCCCTTGTCTGGGCATATTCGATGTTCCCGTGAAACGTTTCCTGCCGCAGAAACACGAGGACAAGATTCCGCACATGGGATGGGACACTCTGACAAACCTCAAGACCCCGCTGTTCGACAGCCTGGGCGAGAACGAGTATGTGTATTTCATCCACAGCTACTATGTCCCTGTGAACCCTTATACTATTGCGGAAAACAACTACACCATCCCGTTCAGCGCAGCCATCCGCAAGGATAATTTCTACGCCACCCAGTTTCACCCTGAGAAAAGCGGCAGAACAGGAGAGAACATTCTGAGGAATTTCCTGGAAATCGCCTCGTCAAACAAATAGAATATGCTGGAGCCCATACCCGCCATTGACATTATCGAAGGGAAATGCGTAAGACTTTCCATGGGGGAATACGCCTCCAAGAAAGTCTATGACGCACATCCTCTCGACATCGCCCGACGCATTGAAGACTTAGGATTCAGAAGACTTCATCTGGTAGATTTGGACGGAGCCAAATCCAGTCATGTGGTGAACCTTCCGATATTGCGGCAAATATCCTCCTCCACCTCACTCAAGATAGATTTCGGAGGAGGGATAAAGACGGAGGAGGATCTGCAATCCGTGTTTGAGAACGGAGCGGAATACGCCACCATCGGGAGTTTGGCTGTCCGCGAACCCGCCATAGTAGAGGACTGGATTCGGCAATACTCCCCCGAGCATCTCATCCTGGGAGCTGATGTAAAGGGCGAAAATATATGTATCAATGGCTGGAAAGACAAGAGCGACATCCGCCTTTTCGACTTTCTGGATCGTTACATCCGTCTTGGAATCAAGTACATTCTTTGTACGGACATCAGCAAGGACGGTCTGCTGAAAGGCACTTCCCTCTCCTTGTACAAATCCATCATAAAGGCATATCCCCAGTGCCGCCTCATTGCAAGCGGTGGCGTAAGCTGCATGCAGGATCTTATCGACCTCGACGAGGCCAATATCCCCCATGTAGTCTTCGGGAAAGCCATCTACGAGAACAAAATAAACCTTGAGGAAGTGGCGAAACACTTTCTGAACAAATAAAAGAATCTTAATCCGAAATGAGCCTTGCCAAGAGAATAATCCCCTGTTTGGATGTCAAAGACGGACAAACCGTAAAAGGAACGAACTTCGTGAACCTTCGCCAGGCTGGTGATCCTGTGGAGCTGGGCAAGAGATACAGCGAGGAAAACGCCGACGAGCTGGTGTTTCTGGACATCACCGCCAGTCATGAAGGGCGGAAAACGTTCACGGATGTCGTCAGACGGGTAGCAGCGGAAATATCCATTCCGTTCACTGTGGGCGGAGGAATCAACGAGCTTTCCGATGTGGACAGGATGCTGAATGCGGGAGCTGACAAAGTCAGCATCAACTCCGCCGCATTGAGAAATCCGCATCTCATCGACGACATCGCCCTGCATTTCGGCTCACAAGTATGTATCGTTGCCATTGATGCCCAAGAAGAAAACGGCGAATGGTATTGCTACATGAACGGAGGACGGCTTCGTACAAAATACAAACTGCTGGAATGGGCGAAAGAAGCCGCTGGCAGAGGAGCGGGAGAAATCCTGTTTACAAGTATGAATCACGACGGAGTAAAGCACGGATTCGCCAACAAAGCCCTGGCGCAGTTGTCAGAGACCCTTTCCATTCCCATCATCGCCTCCGGCGGGGCGGGCTGCATGAAGGATTTCAAAGACGCTTTCATTGACGGAAAAGCCGATGCCGCTCTTGCAGCAAGCGTGTTCCACTATAATGAAATCAGCCTATCGGAACTTAAAAACTACTTGAAAAGCGAAGGTATTAATGTCAGAATATAAATCTATTGACAAATGAATATTGACTTTAATAAGATGGACGGGCTTGTTCCCGCCATCATTCAGGATGCCGATACCAAGACCGTGCTTATGCTCGGCTTCATGAACGAGGAGGCATACAGGAAAACCATTGAGACAAAAAAGGTGACTTTCTATAGCCGCACCCGCAAATGCCTATGGACAAAAGGCGAGGAAAGCGGTCACTGGCTGCATCTGGTAGACATCAAGAACGACTGCGACAACGACACCCTGCTCATCAAAGTACATCCCGAAGGCCCGACCTGCCATAAAGGAACGGACACCTGCTGGGGAGAAAAGAATGAAAGCAACAAGCTGTTATTCCTTTCCGAACTACAGGATTTCATAGAAACACGGCATAAAGAGATGCCTGAGGGGTCATACACCACCTCGCTCTTCAAGGACGGTCTCAACAGAATGGCACAAAAAGTAGGCGAGGAGGCTCTCGAAGCGGTCATTGAGGCAGTGAATGGCACAGACGACAGACTGCTGTACGAGGCTTCCGATATGTTCTACCACCTCATCGTATTGCTTACCGCCAAAGGATTGCGTATCGAGGATGTGGCGCAGGAACTGATAGAACGCCACAAACCGGGTTGGAAAAAGCACTAATTCTACTCTCGCCATGATTATTGACTATCAAAATGTGAACATCCTGCAACAGGGCACTTCCATTCTTCAGGATGTAAACTTCCAAGTTGCGGAAAAGAAATTCATATTTATCACAGGAATTGTAGGCTCTGGGAAATCCACTTTCCTCAAAAGCCTGTACGCCGCCGCTACCGTACAGGGAGACAAGGCGCAGATTCTGGACATCGATCTGACCAGAATCAAACCGTCCAAAACTCCCGTTCTGCGAAAGCAGTTAGGCATCGTCTTCCAGGATTTCCAACTATTGCAGGACAGAACCGTCTATGCGAATCTGGAATTTGTCCTTAAAGCCACCGGGTGGAGGAAGAGCGACAATATCCAAGGC
>CAVEJA010000067.1:0-3862 GCA_963615745.1 Duodenibacillus sp. | reverse complement strand
CGATGATGTTCCAGACAATCTGCTGCCGTCTTCCTTTGACAATAAGGAACAGATTTTCATTCCTTACGGGGAGCATATCTCCTTTTATGAGAAATTGAAGGGTCAGATCGGCGAGCATGATGTGACCGAACGCCAGAGAACAATATTGGAATATCTGATAGGGTCGTTGGACAGTGACGGATTGCTCCGCAAGAATCTGGACGCTATTTCTTATGAAATGACGCTGAATGAGGATATGGATGTGTCTGTGGAAGAGCTGGGAGAGGCTCTCCGTATCTTGCAGACATTTGATCCCGCAGGTATTGCAGCGACTTCGCTTCAGGAGTGCCTGTTGTTGCAGCTTCAGCATCTGCCTGGGACGGATGAGAATACCCGCATAGCGACACAAGTTGTTAGAAGCCATTTTGATGATTTCGTCAAGAAACGATATAATCGTATCCGGCAGATTTATGATCTTGATGATGACGGATTGAGGAACGTTCTGAATGTCTTATGCCATTTGAATCCTCGTCCGGGGAGTGCTTTGAGCGATTCCGTGGAAGGCAACAGTGCCCCTTTGGTGATACCCGACTTTACGGTTACCCGCGATGACGACGGGAGTTTTTCAATCACATTGAATCAGGGAGATGTGCCAACTCTCAGAATAAGCAATTCTTTCAGGGATTCTCTGACAGAGTATGCGAGGAACAAGAAGAACTTGTCCAAGCAGCAGAAGGAGGCGGCGATGTATATGAAGCAAAAAGTGGATGCCGCCCAAAGCTTTATAAACGCCATCATGCAGAGACGGGATACGCTGATGCGGACAATGACTGCCATAGTGGATTTGCAGAAACCGTATTTTGAAGAGGGCGATCCAGACCTGTTGCAGCCCATGATTCTGGAAGATGTGGCAAAGAAAACGGGACTGGATAAAAGTACGATATCCCGTGTGAGCAAAAACAAATACGTGAGTACGGATTATGGCGTGCTGCCAATCAAGTACTTCTTCAATGAAAGATTTGTTACTTCTGAGGGGGACAATCTTTCAAAAGTGCAGATAAAGAATAAGATGCAGGAGATTATCAATGGGGAGGACAAGAGCAATCCTCTTTCAGACGATGATATAGCGGCTGTTTTGAAACATTCGGGTTTTCCTGTAGCCCGAAGGACTGTGGCAAAATACAGGGAAAAAATGAAAATCCCGGTAGCAAGGCTTAGAAAGGCATGAAAGAAAAGTATCTTATCTATGGGGCTAAGATTTTGTCGGTGCTGTTCGCTCCGTTTTATTTCAGCATACTGGCGTTTATAATCATGTTCATCTTCAGTTATATGAAGATGCTTCCTGTGAACTATAAGCTGCTGATACTGGCAATAGTCTACGGGTTTACTATTGTCATGCCTTTGCTGGGCATTGCGATATACAGGAAATTGAGCGGCTTGCGCCGGCATCAGATGACCCGGAGGGAACTCCGCTCCGTACCATATATCATAACCATTGTCAGTTATTCTTGCTGTCTGATACTGTTACAGGGCATACATATTCCTCATTTCATGATAAGCGTGCTGGCGGGAGCATTGGTTACGGAGGTGGCGTGTGCCATTGCGAACAGATGGATACGTATCAGCACCCATGCGGCAGCGGCTGGTGCGATGAACGGTGCCTTGCTGGCATTTTCCTTTTTGTTCAGTTTTAATCCGATAAAGTGGCTTTGCCTGACATTGCTGCTGGCTGGAATGGTGGGAAGCAGCAGACTTATACTTCGCCAACATTCTCTTCGGGAAGTGAATTTCGGGCTTGCGGTGGGATTTCTGAGTGGTTTTGTCACAATAATATTAGTTTGAATAAATATGAAACCGATAGTTAGTATCATCATGGGAAGCACAAGCGATCTTCCTGTAATGGAAAAGGCATCTGCTTTTCTGGATAGTATGGATATTCCTTTTGAGATGAATGCCCTGTCTGCTCACCGCACCCCTGCGGAAGTGGAGACTTTTGCCCGTGAGGCGGCAGAGAGGGGTATCAAAGTGATTCTGGCGGGTGCGGGAATGGCTGCCGCATTACCTGGAGTTATTGCTGCCAATACGACTGTTCCTGTGATAGGTATTCCTATCAAGGGTATGTTGGACGGACTGGATGCGATGTTGTCCATTATTCAGATGCCTCCAGGCATTCCTGTCGCTACGGTCGGGGTAAACGGGGCTCAGAACGCAGCCATCCTGGCTGTGGAGATGCTGGCTTTAAGTGACGCTGGCTTGGCGGCGAAGCTGAAAGACTACAAGGAAAGTCTGAAGGAGAAGATCGTGAAAGCCAACGAGGAGTTGCACAAGGTCAGCTACAGGAACAAAACCAATTGAATGTGAGAGACACAAGATATGGAAGATAACAAAGTGTATAAGGCGCAATCCTATTTTAATTATTCCCGGCGTTATAGCTCTGTCGTGTGCGTGGGTGATGTTCCCATGGGGGGCGGTAATCCTGTGCGCCTGCAAAGCATGACGACGAGAAGCACTTTGGATACAGACGGCTGCGTGCTGCAGAGCGAAAGAATCATACAGGCGGGCGGTGAATATGTGCGTCTAACCACGCAGGGCAGGAAAGAGGCAGAGAATCTCCTCAATATAAGGAATACGCTTCGCCAGAAGGGTTATGCGACCCCTCTTATTGCAGATGTTCACTTCAATCCGGCAGTGGCGGATGTGGCAGCGGGAATCGTGGAGGGAGTGCGTATAAATCCTGGTAATTATGTGGATTCGGCACGCACTTTCAAGCATCTGGAGTATACGGACGAGGAGTACAAGGAAGAAATCAGGAAGATAGAGCAACGTTTGATTCCGTTTCTGGATATATGTAAAGCCCATCATACGGCAGTACGTATTGGTGTAAATCATGGCTCTCTTTCAGATAGGATTATGAGCCGTTATGGTGACACGCCACAAGGCATAGTGGAGAGCTGTCTGGAGTTCCTTCGGATATGCAGGAAAGTGGATTTCAATAATGTAGTTATCTCTATCAAAGCCAGTGATACCGCTGTTATGGTGCAGTCAGTGCGTCTGTTGGTAAGAAAAATGGAGGAGGAGGGGATGACCTATCCTCTTCATCTTGGGGTGACAGAAGCGGGAGAAGGAGAGAACGGCCGTATAAAGAGTGCCTTGGGAATAGGTGCTTTGCTTTCGGACGGCATAGGTGATACTATCCGTGTCTCCTTGAGCGAGGAACCGGAAAAGGAGATACCTGTTGCCAGAAAGATAGTTGATCATATTGCTTGTCGGAAAGGCTCTGAGCAAATCAAGGGCGTAATGGCGGAAGGTTTTGATTATATATTTCCCGAAAGGAGACATACCAGACCTGTTGCCAATATAGGCGGAAACAATGTCCCGGTTGTTATTTCCGACAGGGAGGGGATATGTCAGGACACTTTCCTGCCGGATTATATATATAATGGAGAGAGAATGCCCTTGACGAAGGACGAGCGGTGTTCCTATGTCGTGGATATAAAAGGTTGGCAGAGGTCTTCTGGTGTGTATCCTGCCTTTGCAATGGACACGATAGAGAGGATCGACGATACGGACTCGCCTGTAAAGTTCTTGCTCCTGCCCTGTTCCCGGATGGATAATCGCATCATGGAGATATTGAAGGCGCATCCAGAGGTGGTTGTCATAGCGCAGAGTTTCGGGGAAAATCCCTTGGGAGAGTTCCGGGCATTGATACATTCCTTTATGAATTCGGGAGTAATGAATCCTGTGGCGTTCTTTATGGAGTATTCCGGCAAGGGGAAAGAAGTGGAGGATTTCCAGATAGAAAGTGCTCTGGATTTGGGTGCGTTGCTTTTTGACGGATTTTGTGACGGGCTGTATCTTAGATGTCCGTCAGTTTCTTCGGATA
>CAVEJA010000066.1:0-3507 GCA_963615745.1 Duodenibacillus sp. | reverse complement strand
ACTATATTCTGCCCAAGGTGTGGGCTTGGAAAGAGAAGAGAGTGCGGAAGATAAAAGCTTACTTGGACGAGAGATATTCCATTTTGCCGTTTGAACCCGATTTTTTTGAGGGGAAACATCAGTGTCCGGTACATTATATAGGTAATCCCTCTGTCGATGAGGTGTGTCGTTTTCAGAAGACACATCCTGCCGACCGCTCTGCTTTCCTGGCAGAATATGGATTGGAGGACAAGCCTGTTATAGCTTTGCTTCCGGGAAGTAGGCTGCAGGAAATAAAGGATAATTTTCGTAGGATGGTTCTGGCTGCTTTTCCCTATGTGGAAAAAGGCTATCAGTTATTGGTGGCGGGTACTATGGACATCCCCGATGCCTATTATGAGGGATTGCTGAAGGGCCTTCCTGTGTGTTTGGGCGAAGGAGGACTGCGTGTGTTGCGGAAGCAGACTTATCCGATTTTGCAGTATGCCGAGGCGGCATTGGTCACTTCGGGAACAGCTACTTTGGAAACAGCTCTTTTCCGTGTGCCCCAGGTGGTGTGTTATTATGCTCCGTTAGGTCGTATCGTAAGGGCTGTCAAACCGCATTTTTTAAAAGTAAGGTATATTTCCCTTGTCAATCTGATATTGGACAGAGAGCTTGTTACAGAGTTAATCGGGGACAGAGTGAATCCGAAAACTATGCGTATGGAGCTTTCTCTTGTTCTTTCAGGAGGGAAAAGGCGGGAGATGGTACTTCAAGGGTATGAGGAGATGATTCGTATCTTGGGCGAATCGGGTGCTGCGGAACGCGCGGCGGATATGATGCTCTCCTCTCTGGGTGCAAGATAGCCTTCTTCTTTTGTCTTTTTAGAGAGGCTGTTGCACCGTTTAGAAGGTGAAGTGTATGCCGTAAGTGTATATGGTGGCTGCAGGAATAGCTATCAATGCACTGTCAAAACGATCCAGTACACCTCCGTGTCCGGGAAGAAACTTACCGCTGTCCTTCATACCCAAACTCCTTTTCAGCAGACTTTCAACCAAGTCTCCGTAAGTTCCGAATATGCTTACCGTCAATCCCAATCCCATCCATACCCAGATGGTTCCTGTTTGTGTGAATCGGTAGAGTACCGCTCCGGCAGCCAGTACGACAATAACGCCCCCGATGCTTCCTATCCATGTCTTGTGGGGGGAGATGCGAGGGGCTAACTTATAAGGGATTTTCTTGTGTAGAAGACTCCCTGCGAGGTACGCACCCGTGTCATTCAGCCATAGAAAGATGAAAATGCTCAGAGGAAGCAGTCCCGAATAACCGTTTTCAGTGTTTATCATTCCGTTCAAAAGGGCAAAGGGGAGGGCGATATAGACTTGGCTGGCAAAGGCGTAAGCCCAGTTGGCAACAGGGTTCTCTCCTTTCTGATAAAGTTCGCTGATGAGTATAAAGAACAAGGAGAACAGATAAGGCATGAAGACCACGGCAGGAAGTCCCCGTGTGTTGTAGAGGAAACAGGACAGGAAGAGGTATACTCCCGCCATGACGCAGACGGTTCTGTTGGGTCGGGCAATTCCGTGTTCCTCCACGATTCGACAGAACTCATCTATAGACAGAGCTGTCATGACGGCAAACAACACACAGAAAGTGGAGGCGTTGTATAGAATACACACCACGAATATGGCTACAAATAATATCCCCGAGAGGGTTCGTTTGATGAAGTTATTCACTTTCTTTCTCTGTATTGTTATCTTGGGAAGGGTGTTTCTCCTCTTCCTTTTCTTTGTTTTCAGAGACATTTTCCTCGTTTGCCAGAGGAAGAAGTCCCGCTTGTCTCACTTTTTCTTCAGCTTCCTTGATGGCTTCTTCGGCTTCCTGACGTTCCCGCTCTTTCATCAGTCGGTCGTTCTCCTCTATTAATTCATCCGAGCGGCTTTTCCAAGGGCGTTTCCCAAAGATATTCTCGACATCTTCTGCGAAGATGACTTCTCTTTCTATCAGCAGTTGGGCAAGTTTGGCGTGTCCTTCCTTGTGTTCTTCCAGAATAGCCTTGGCTTTTTCGTACTGGTTGCGGATGAGCTCTTTTACCTCAGTGTCGATCATTTCTGCGGTTTGCTCGGAGTAGGGCTTGCTGAAACTGTATTCCTGTTGCGTGTTGTAATAGCAGATATTGGTCAGTTTGTCACTCATTCCGAGATAAGCCACCATGCCGTAAGCGGATTTGTTCACTCGCTCAAGGTCGTTTAACGCCCCGGAAGAGATGTGTCCAGTAAACAATTCTTCGGCAGCCCTGCCGCCCAAAGTGGCGCATATCTCGTCCAGCATTTGTTCCTTAGTGGTGATGGTGCGTTCTTCTGGCAGATACCAGGCTGCCCCCAACGCTTGTCCTCGTGGTACGATGGTCACCTTTACCAAGGGGTTTGCATATTCCAAGAACCAGGAAATGGTGGCATGACCTGCTTCGTGAATGGCGATAGTGTGCTTTTCTTCTGTGGTCATCACCTTTGTCTTTCTCTCCATTCCTCCGATGATGCGGTCGATGGCATCCAGAAATTCTTGTTTCCCGATGGCGGGCAAGTCTCTTCTTGCGGCAATAAGAGCCGCCTCATTGCAAACATTGGCAATATCCGCCCCAGAGAAACCGGGGGTTTGCCGTGAGAGCAGGTCTATGTCTACCGTGTCATCCATTTTAAGAGGCTTCATGTGAACAGCAAATATCTGTTTTCGCTCGGGCAGACCTGGCAATTCTACATGGATTTGGCGGTCAAAGCGTCCTGCGCGCAGCAAGGCGTTGTCCAAAATGTCTGCCCGGTTGGTGGCTGCGAGGACGATGATACCGCTGTTAGGTACGAAACCATCCATTTCGGTGAGCAGTTGGTTCAGGGTGTTCTCCCTTTCGTCATTCCCACCCATATTGGGATTCTTCCCTCTGGCCCTTCCGACAGCGTCTATTTCGTCGATGAAGACAATACATGGGGCTTTCTCCTTGGCCTGGCGGAACAGATCGCGCACACGGCTTGCGCCCACACCGACAAACATTTCCACAAAATCAGATCCCGAAATGGAGAAGAAGGGTACATTGGCTTCCCCTGCCACAGCTTTTGCCAACAAGGTTTTTCCTGTTCCCGGAGGTCCTACCAGCAGTACGCCTTTGGGTATTTTTCCTCCCAATTCGGTGTATTTCCCTGGTGACTTGAGGAATTTCACAATTTCCTGCACCTCTTGCTTTGCCTCGTCTTGCCCTGCCACATCCTTGAATGTCACATGAACGCTGTTCTCACGGTCATATATCTGAGCCTTGCTCTTGCCTACGTTGAACACGCCCCCTCCTCCGGCTCCGCCATTTCCCATCCGGCGGATGAACAGCCAGTATATTCCGAAGAAGAAAAGCACAGGGAAGATAAGAGTGGACAGCAGATATTTGAACATGCTTCCGCCATTCTCGTAATTAACATTCCCGTTGAAATGTTTTTGCGCTTCCTGTTCTTCCAGAAAAGTCTGTACTTTGTCTGCGGAAGGAGCGGTGGCGGTCACATTGGC
>CAVEJA010000065.1:0-4857 GCA_963615745.1 Duodenibacillus sp. | reverse complement strand
CCCCACGCTCTCCTCTTCCAGCGTCCCCATGATCCAGGCCGCCATCGAGACCACCGAGAAACTCATGGCTCAAAAGGACTCCCCTATTCTGGGGTTGCACTTGGAAGGGCCTTACTTCAACAAGGAACAGGCAGGGGCACAGATGCCCGAATACATCACGCCTCCCATAAAGGAAGACTACGAAATGCTCATCAACAGCACCAAATGTCTGAAACGGTGGGACGAAGCCCCGGAACTGAGAGGCTCGGAAACATTCGGCCGCTTCTGCGCAAGCCACGGAGTACTGCCAGCCATTGCCCATACAAAAGCCGAGTATATGGATGTAAGCAATGCTTTCGAGGCGGGATTCACTCATGCAACGCACTTTTACAACGCCATGACAGGCTTCCACAAGGTAAGGGAATACAAGCATGAGGGAACGGTGGAGAGCATTTACGCCATACCGGACATGACTGTGGAAGTCATCTTCGACGGCATCCATGTCCCTCCCACCATATTGAAAATGATTTACATGATTAAAGGAGTGGAGAGAACCGCCTTGATCACAGACGCGCTTGCCTGTACCGACTGTGACAACCCACAGGCTTTCGACCCCAGAGTAATCATAGAGGACGGTGTCTGCAAGCTCGCGGACCGCTCCGCCCTGGCAGGAAGTGTCGCCACTTCCGACCGTTTGATCAAAGTCGCCGTGGAGAAAGCCGGCATCCCGTTGGCGGATGCCATCCGCATGAGTGCGGAAACCCCCGCCCGAATCATGGGCGAGGATCATCATGTGGGCATTCTGCGTACGGGTTACGATGCGAATATCGTCATTTACGACCATAACATCAACTTGCAGTTTGTCATGCAGAAGGGAAATATCGTAAGAAACGATTTATAAAGACGGCACTCTTATGAAATCCCTCCTGTCATCCATCCTGTTCATCGCTCTGTTTTGCGGACATTCCTCCGCACAACAGGCTTATCTGAACGCCAGCGATTTCATGTACAGGGGAGAGGAGCAAATCCGCCATCTGGTAAAGAGCCTGACCGTAAGCAATGACATCAGCAGTTCCCACGTGCAGGGAATCGCGGTAGACCTGGAAAGAGGATATATGTATCTCTCTTTCACGACCAAGCTCCTCAAGACTGATTTTTCCGGGAACGTCATCGGCTCGGTACAAGGCTTCTCTTGCCACTTGGGATGTCTGGAGCTGGACAGGGAAACAGGGAAGTTGTACGCCTCAGTCGAGTACAAAGACGATGCCATCGGCGAAGGAATTTCCGGGAGCGGGGCGAAAGACAGAGAGAATACCTTTTATATAGGTATCTTCGACACGGAGAAAATCAACAGAACCAACATGGATCTCCCCGAAGTCGTCTCCTGGTACAACGATTCCACCATCAATAACGGCATTCAATACGCGCATACCTACGGATGCAGCGGCGTGGACGGCATTTCCTTAGGACCGGATTTCGGAAAGACAGACGGAGAGAGATACATTGTCATCGCCCTGGGCATCTATCAGGATCTGAAACGCACGGACAACGATTACCAAGTGCTGCTCCAATACGGACTGGACGAGCTGGACAGCTACGCCCGACCGCTCAATCAAGACGAGCCGCACCACAGCGGACCCTCACAAGCACGGAACAGATACTTCGTCTACACGGGAAACACCAATTACGGCGTTCAGAATCTGGAATACGATCCTGTCACCCGTTACTGGTTCATGGCTGTATATACAGGAAAGAAATCCGGGTTTCCCAACTACCCTCTCTTCGCAATAGACGGAACAGTACCGGCGGAAGAGAAGAAACTTACGGGCTTTGTCCCCGAACAGAAAGGAAAGGTACTCTCTCTGGCAAAGGCGGGCTCGTATTACAGTTCCAAGGATATATACGGCTGGAAGCAGAGCGTAGGCATCGTAGGCATCGAATCCTTAGGATACGGCTACTTCTACATCGCCACGCAAGGGTCTGCGAACGGATTCCAGACCTGCGGGTTAAACCTATACAAATGGACAGGGAACACTTCCCAACCATTCGAACTTGTACAATAATATATTATAATAATACTTCAAACTATCATTATGCGATTCATTCTTTTTCACAGCAGGATAAAGCATCTCCTATTGGCAGGTCTGCTGGCTGCCGGGTTACAGGCTTCGGCACAGACAGACAACATCAGCGGAACCATCACTTGCGGTGGTATCGGCGTGGAGGGAGTCGTCGTGTCCGACGGATATGTTGTCACCCGGACTGACGCTGACGGAAAATACTCCTTCTATTCCCAGAAGAAAAACGGGTATGTATTCTATGAGATTCCCTCCGGCTATATGCCGTACGAGAACTACAGAACATCCACGGAGGATAAAATCTTCACCAAATTCTGGAGTAATCTCAATTTTCCCAACACCGTCTCCAAAGCGGAGCAGCATGATTTCAAGCTCACAGCGGTAAACAACGAGAACTTCATCATGCTTGTCGGTGCCGATCCGCAGATTGCGAACAGGGCAAACGACGTGAAGCAATACACCTCTCTCTTTCTCCCAAGAGCCAAGGAGGAGTATCAGGCGGCTGGAAGCACCCCCATCTACTCCACATTTCTGGGAGATCTGGCATGGGATAACTACTGGTACAAAAACAACTGGGGGCACAGCCAGTACAAAGCCCTGCTCATAAGCAACTACAATTACTTTAAGATGAAACATTTCTCCGTCATAGGAAACCACGATCACGACGGAGCAACTCCTCAAACAGACAGTACGGACTTCATGTCTGCGGCAGCTTTCCGAGACAACATGGGTCCCAACTACTACGCATACAATATCGGAAAGATTCATTTCGTCGTACTTGACAACATCATCTACAAGAACACATACACAGCAGGCACGAGCTATTCTACAGGAATCGTGGGAGACAGGGATTATACAGAAGGATTCACACAGGTACAAGTGGACTTTCTGAAGAAAGACCTTGCCTTTGTAGACTACGACACACCGATTGTCGTCGAAATGCACGCCCCGTTGTGGTATATCAATTCCAATAATGTGACGACTTCCTACAACCGTCCGCTGGAGGCAGCTGTGACTTCTCTTCTGAGCAAATACAAAACCGTACATTTCTGGAACGGGCACAGACATAAGACTTACAATATGTTCCCCATCGGAAACTCAAACATACACGAGCATACTCTGGGCGCAGTCGGCGGCGATCTGTACAACGCAGGTTATTACGGGGGACATCCCACCTGTCAGGACGGAACTCCTGGCGGATACCAGCTGTTTTATTTCAAGGGAGACACCATTTCCTGGATTCACAAAGGCATAGAAGAAATCAACAAAGGACAGTTCCGTGTCGTCGACGGAAATACTTTGAAGAAATTCTATGAGACGGATGCAACAGCCCAAGCCCTGGTTGCCGCAGGAGGACATCAGGATTTCAGCCAACTAAGCAACAATGCCATCATCGTAAACGTGTTCAACCATGACCCCAAATGGAAAGTTTACGTTTACGAGGGGAACAAATCCCTTTATGTTTCCCGTTATCGCTGCCAGGATATCTACCACACGTTATGCTATGACTACCCTTATTTCAAGCAAAGCGGCAAAGTTCCCAGCTCCGGCACGGAGTACAACATGCATTCTTTCATGGCCATAGCAAGCGGAGCGGAGACTCCCATCACCGTAAAGGTGGTAGACCGCTTCGGAAACCAATACATACGTGAGGTGCAACGCCCATTGGAATGTAGCACCACCGGGTATGCAGCCACAGATGTGACGTTTATCCCGACAGGAATCGTCCATTCCATCACCAATAACAGCAAAAGCAAGGTCTACACCAGCGGAAACAACATCTGCATAGAGGCAGACAAGGCAGGGAAAGCACAAATCACCTATATTGACGGGGCTTCCAAGAATGTCTCTTTGAATGTCGGACATAACGAAATCAGCACTAACAGAAAAGGCATCCATATCGTTACAATAGACCAGACTTCCACGAAAATATTCGTGAAATAAGGCACGAAAACATACCGAAGCCTTTTTACAGACGATTGATGACGGATATTCCTCCGTCATCAATCGTTTTTACCGATAGATTCTATCGGCATAAAGAATTGGATTTCCCCGTTTCATCTATCGATTATATCGATTTTTGCACCACGAAAATCTAAAAACAAACAAGATGATACAGTTGTTTCCGTTTATCGTATGGGGAATCATAGGTATGGCAGTCCTTGCCGCATTCGCTTTCTGCGCCTATGCCAAAATCTCCACCGTCCTTCGCCAGGAGGAATTGGAGCTTGACATTCATGAGGACGAGGTCTCATTCAAGAAAGAAGAGCCTTATTTCTATGTCCAGTACACCGACAGGGTCTCCAAGGCATGGCCTGTGAACTTCCACAAGTTCTGCAACATCTAAGCAACAGCGAAGAAAGAACATCGCAAAAGGCGGAATTTCGGTTAAAGAACCCTATCTTTGCACTCGAATGGAACTCAGACAGCTAAGATATTTCGTGAAAGTCGCCGAGCTCAAGAACTTTTCCGGAGCGGCGAAAGCCCTGAATATCACGCAAAGCACCTTGTCCCAGCAAATCCGTCAGCTGGAGCAGGAACTCGGTGTAGAGCTTCTCATCAGAGATTCCCGCCATGTCCAGTTAAACGATATGGGGCAGGCGTTCCTGCCCTCCGCCCAACGCACGCTTGCCGAAGCCACCGCCTGTGTGGACCGCATACACGATGTACGACAGTTACACTCAGGAGTGCTGAACGTAGGGTCTACGTTTACTTTCTCCATTCTTCTGGAAGACACTGTTCTGTCATTCAACAAGAAATACCCCAACATCAAATTGAACATCTGCTGCTACTCTATGGA
>CAVEJA010000064.1:0-4206 GCA_963615745.1 Duodenibacillus sp. | reverse complement strand
ACCGATATGTAAACGAGTACGGAAAATATCAGAAAAAGCAAGGGGAACTGGTAAAAGCCAAGCAAAAGCAGCTCGATGCGGTGAAAACCGAGCTGCAACAGAGCCAGAACAACAAGAACAACATCATGGCTGTCCAGAAATTGGAGAACGAGAAACTCACCAAACAGCAGGACGAACGCCAGAAAACCGTCAATAGCCTTCAGAAAAAACAGAAGGAAATCAGTTCCGTCATAGCATCCAACAAGAAAAAGATGGCTGCCCTTGACGCAAAGATAGACTACTATGTCAAGCTCGCCATCGAACAGGAAAGGAAACGACGGGAAGCGGCAGAACGGGCAAGAAGGGAAGCACAGCGCAAACAGGAAGAGGAAGCCCGAAGAAGAACCATGGCGGAAGAATCCTCTTCCAAGAAGAAATCCAAACGAGGCTCTTCCTCCGACAAAGCCACAGAAACGTCCACCTCCAGGAGTGTCGAACCCATGCAGCAATGGAAGAGCAACAATAAGGAATACACCCTCACACAGAATTTCTCCTCCAACAAGGGAAGACTTCCTATGCCTATTACAGGGAAATACATCGTGTCCGCCCACTACGGAAACTACAAACTATCCGGGGTAAACAACGTACAGCTGAACAACAAAGGAATAAACATTACCGGGCAGGCAGGAGCTTGCGCCCGCAGTATCTTCCCCGGCGAAGTCAGTGCGGTATTCTCCTTGGGCGGTCTCGTCAATATATTGGTACGGCACGGCAGTTACATATCCGTCTACTGCAATCTGTCATCCTCCCATGTACGACAAGGACAGCATGTGGAGGCGAGAACCTTGTTAGGAAACATCGCCCGTGACGCATCAGGACACTGCACCCTGCATTTCCAGTTGCGGAAAGAGACCAGCACACTCAACCCGGAATCCTGGCTGGCAAGATAAAAGCCGGCTGTCAAACACTATTTATTGGTTTCTTATCACGTGGCATAATATTTTTTTTGCTAACTTTACAAGGAATAAAAAGCACATGATTACAGCAGAACAACTAAAAGACTTACTCGACAGAGTAGAGAAACTTCACCAATATTTGTCCATCGACGAGAAGAAAATACAGTTGAAGGAAGAGGAACTTCGCACTCAGGCACCGGATTTTTGGGACGACAGAAAAGCCGCCGAGGAGCAGATGAAGAAGGTGAAAGACCTCCAGAAGTGGATTACAGGCTACCAGGAGGTAAAGACTTATGCGGACGAGACAGCTCTTGCCTTTGAATACTTCAAAGACGAGCTTGTCACAGAAAACGAAGTGGACGAGAATTACAAAAAGACTTCCACCGCATTGGAGAAGATAGAACTCAAAAATATGCTCCGTGGAGAAGAGGATAGCATGGACTGTGTCCTTAAAATCAACTCTGGAGCAGGAGGTACGGAAAGCCAAGACTGGGCATCCATGTTAATGAGAATGTACCTCCGATATGCCGAAAAACAAGGGTACAAGACACGCATCAGCAACTATCAGGACGGAGACGAGGCGGGAATAAAGACAGTAACCATAGAAATCGAGGGGGATTGTGCCTATGGATACCTCAAATCAGAGAACGGAGTTCACCGTCTGGTACGCGTATCTCCATACAACGCCCAAGGCAAACGAATGACCTCTTTCGCCAGCGTATTTGTCACTCCCCTGATAGACGACACCATAGAAGTAGAAGTAGACCCGTCCCGCATCACTTGGGATCTTTTCCGCTCTGGAGGAGCTGGAGGGCAGAATGTCAATAAAGTAGAAACAGGCGTGCGTCTCCGTTACCAATATGTAGACCCCGAAACGGGCGAGGAGGAGGAAATCCTTATCGAGAACACGGAGAGCAGGAAACAACTGGAGAACCGAGAGAACGCCATGCGCCTGTTGCGCTCCCAATTATACGACCGCGAGCTACAACGCAGACGGGCAAAACAAGCCGAAATAGAGGCAGGAAAGAAGAAAATCGAATGGGGAAGCCAGATCAGAAGCTACGTTTTTGATGACAGAAGAGTGAAAGACCATCGGACAGGCTTCCAGACCAGCGATGTAAACGGGGTTATGGATGGAGAGATTGACGGCTTTATCAAAGCCTACCTCATGGAATTTGGAGGAGAGAAATAACTTCATATATTTGTTTAACTCTAAAACCTTACTGATATGAGCAAGAAAAGTAAAGCAAGAAAGCAGCAAAGCGAGATCAAACAGGAGCATCAAGCCAACCATATCATCAACGCCATCTTCATCTGTCTCATTGCCATCACAATCGTTTTCCTGATTGTCAGTGCGATAAATGGCTGACACGAATTTGGAAATAGAGAGGAAGTTCCTTGTAAAAGGGGACTTCAAATCCTTGGCGCAAAGTTATACGCATATCATACAAGGATACCTATGCCGGGACAGCGGAAGAACAGTACGCATTCGCCTGCGGGACGAGAAAGCCTTTCTCACCATCAAGGGTCCTTCCTCCCACGACGGACTTTCACGTATTGAATGGGAACGGGAGATTTCTTCGGAATCCGCAAAAGAAATGCTGCAGTTATGCCTTCCAGGGGTAATTGACAAGTATCGGTACATCATCCCTTTCTCCAACCATATCTTTGAAGTAGACGAATTTCTTGGGGAAAACAAAGGGCTGATATTGGCAGAAGTGGAATTGCAGGAAAGCGAAAAAGACTCCGCCATTCCCCTTCCATCCTTCATCGGAAAGGAAGTCACAGGAGATCTGCGGTACTACAATTCCCAACTATCTCTCCACCCTTATTCCTCCTGGGGGTGATTCCCCCTGTTTTTTCACAGACACGGGGCGGTTTTTACCGCCCCGTGTCTGTGAAAGATGAAAGCCTGCAAACGGCTACATCACTTTATATCACCTGATTCTATCAGATATTCCGCTATCTGGACAGCGTTCAAAGCTGCTCCTTTTCGTATCTGGTCACCTACCGCCCACAACGTTATTCCCTTATCATTCGCCAAGTCCTTACGGATGCGCCCTACATACACATCGTCCTCGCCTGCGACGAAGAGCGGCATCGGGTAAATCCCCTCTGCGGGATTGTCCTGCAACTTCACCCCTTTTCCCTTGGCAACTGCCTCAAGCACTTCCTTTACTGTGAGCGGCTTCTCTGTTTCCACCCATATACTCTCCGAATGAGAGCGCAAAGAAGGGACACGCACACATGTGGCACTGGTTCTCACATCACTGTGCATAATCTTTTGGGTCTCGTTAAACATCTTCATTTCCTCCTTGGTGTAGTCGTTTTCTGTGAACACATCCACCTGAGGAATCATGTTCATCGCCAACTGATGGGGGAATTTGCTGACCGTGACAGGCTGGTCGTCCAACACCTCGCGATACTGTTGTTTCAGTTCCTCCATAGCAACAGCCCCTGCGCCACTTGCCGCCTGGTAGGTGGAAACATGAATCCGCTTGATATGACTGAGCTTTTCTATCTCTTCAAGAGCCACAAGCATGATAATCGTGGTACAATTAGGGTTTGCGATGATACCCTTTGGACGGGACAACGCATCTTCCGGATTACATTCGGGAACAACCAAAGGAACATCCTTGTCCATACGGAACGCACTGGAATTGTCTATCATAACCGCTCCATACCGTGTAATGTCCTCCGCATATTCTTTCGAAGTTCCCGCCCCGGCAGAAGTAAACGCAATATCCACATCTTTGAAATCATCGTTATGCTGGAGCAATTTCACGGTATAGTCTTTCCCTCTGAAAGAGTATTTTTTCCCGGCACTTCTGGAAGAACCGAAAAGATACAGATTATCTATGGGGAAATTCCGTTCCGACAAAATACGCAGGAACTCCTGACCCACCGCACCGCTTGCGCCAACAATAGCAATATTCATAACCGATTTTTATAAAATGTTGTTTTTCGAGATGCAAAATTAGAACTTTTCACCCGTTTGACAGCTGTTTTCATACAAATATTCTTGATTTTGGTCTCCGATTCCGACATTCCGAAAATCCACACCCCGCCTACTAAAAACAGAACAAGGGACAAGAAATGAAAATAAATGGATAACTTTGTGCAACTTATTTCGGCAACAGCTATTATTTCTACGGCAAACAAGGAACTGCAATGATAGATATTCGACAAATCACCAAAAGTTTTGGAAACCTTCAAGTACTCAAAGGCATCGACTTGCATATCGGCAAAAAGGAAATTGTCAGTATCGTGG
>CAVEJA010000063.1:0-3393 GCA_963615745.1 Duodenibacillus sp. | reverse complement strand
TTTTTTACTCGTCAAAGTTTGACGAATAAAAATCAAACTTTGACGAGTAGATTCCGCCCTTGTCTGGCAAATGCCGACAGCGGACTTTCCGCACAGAAAATCCGCTCTTGGAAAGAAACAAAAAGTCACTATTTTGTAACTTTGTACGAATATTCTCCCTTATATAATACGTCTTGTATTCATGAAGCACATCAGTATAGGTCTCGATATCGGCTCTACAACCATCAAGGCTGTAGTTATAGACGACAATCTCCAAGTCATCTTTCACAAATATGAACGCCACAAGGCTCTGATACGGGAGAAAATACTGAACATACTGGAAGAAATCAGAGAAAAAGAAGGCGACACAGAGGTTTCACTGACCATAACGGGTTCTATCGGAATGGGGGTTGCCGAGCGTTACAAGTTTCCTTTCGTCCAGGAAGTAGTGGCGGCAAACAAATACGTGCGGCATTTCCACCCCGACACCCGCACCATGATAGATATTGGAGGTGAGGATGCCAAAGTGGTTTTCTTCGAGAACAAGGAAGCTACGAACCTCCGCATGAACGGCAATTGCGCAGGAGGCACGGGATCTTTCATAGACCAGATGGCCATATTACTGGGTATCAGCAACGAGGATTTGGATAATCTGGCACAAAAAGCCGGGCGCATATACCCCATAGCTTCCCGATGCGGAGTTTTCTGCAAGACAGACATACAGAATCTGATTGCGAAAAACGTTTCAAAAGAAGACATCGCAGCCTCCATATTCCACGCCGTAGCCGTACAGACGGTGATGACCCTGAGCCACGGATGCGACATCAACCCTCCGATACTGTTCTGCGGAGGACCTCTGACATTCCTCCCGGCTCTGCGCAAAGCTTTCATCGACTATCTGCATCTGGAGGAATCCGACATTGTCCTTCCAACTGACAGCAACATGATTCCCGCATGGGGAGCGGCTCTATACGGAACAGGCGGAAAGGAGAAGGACTGGTGTTCCCTGCTTTCCGTGACCGAGCGTATAAGGGACTGCCGCAACACGCAATTCGCAGGAAGCGACAACCTCAAACCTCTCTTTCAAAATCCTCAGGAATTACAGGATTGGAAAGAAGAGAAACTGGCAAACAAACTGCAAACAGCGGAGCTTCAGCCAGGGGAACAGGAGGTTTACATAGGCATTGACTCGGGAAGTACGACTACCAAAATACTCATTCTGAACACGGACAACTCCGTCCTTTTCAGTTACTACAAGCCCAACAACGGCAATCCCATCCAAACCGTCCGGGCGGGGCTGGAGCTATTCCAGGAACAATGCGGAAAAACGGGGAGTTCCATCCTTGTCAAAGGAAGCTGCACCACCGGCTATGGAGAAGACCTCATCAAGGCGGCTTTCCGCATGGAGCATGGCATCATCGAGACCATCGCCCATTTCATTGCGGCAAAACGCATCAAAGAGGATGTCAGTTTCATCCTTGACATCGGCGGACAGGACATGAAAGCCATCTTTGTCAGCCAAGGAGTCATCACCCATATAGAAATCAACGAGGCCTGTTCTTCGGGATGCGGTACTTTCATCGAGACTTTCGCCAAAAGCATGGGGTATTCCGTCACCGATTTTGCCGAGAATGCCTGCCATGCTGCCCATCCGTGCGATCTCGGAACACGCTGTACCGTATTCATGAACAGCAAGGTAAAGCAGGTCTTAAGGGAGGGGGCGTCTGTGGGAGACATCTCTTCAGGACTTTCCTACTCCGTCATCAACAACTGTCTCTACAAAGTATTAAAGATAAAAGACTTCCGAGAACTGGGAGAAAGCATCGTTGTACAGGGAGGAACCATGCACAACAATGCCGTATGCCGTGCTTTGGAGATGCTGACAGGCAGAAAGGTCTTTCGCAGCGACCGTCCGGAACTGATGGGGGCTTACGGAGCCGCACTCTATGCAAAGGATCACGCTCACCAGACTTTACTCTTGAAAGACATTCTCCAGGGAAGCGATTACGAAACACGCCACCTTACCTGCAAGGGATGCGAGAACAAGTGCGTGGTCAATAAATACATCTTCACCGGAAACCACGTTTTCTATTCGGGAAACAAATGCGAGCGGGTGTTCAACAACGCAGGAACAGTCCAGCAGAAAGGAGTGAATCCTTTTGAAAAGAAATGCAGACTGCTGTTCGACAGACCGCAGACCACCCCGACCGAAATCCCGATGACCATCGGTATACCGCGGGTTCTGAACATCTACGAGGAATATCCCTTCTGGCACGCCCTGTTTTCCGAGTGTGGTATCAAGGTTGTACTCAGTGACACCTTGAATTACACCCAGTATGAGAGGGGAGTGAAGTATGTGATGTCCGACAATATATGTTTTCCCGCCAAACTTTGCCACAGCCATATTCTGAACCTCTTGGGGAAGAAAGTGGATCGCATATTCTTTCCTTACGTTGTATTCGAGAGAAAGGATTCTGGAAAAAAAGCTTTCAACTGCCCCATTGTGTCAGGCTATTCGGATGTTCTGCGGAACACCATGGACACATCCGTACCCATAGACTCCCCCGCCATAACGTTCAAGGACAATAAATCCCTTTACAAAGAATGTGCGGAATATCTCCTGAAGTTCAACATAGAGGAAAAAACTGTCCGCAAGGCTTTCTCCACGGCTCTTCAGAAGTTGGAAGAATACGGCAAACGGATTCGCTCCTTACAGGAAGACACCTATAACAGATGCAAGCAGGAGAACAAGCTGGTTATACTGTTAGCGGGAAGACCATACCACACCGACCCTCTGATTCAGCACAAAGTAGCTGACATGATTGCCAGTCTGGGCGTGGATATCATCACAGAGGATATTGTCAGAGACAAGGATATTGACATAAGCGATACCCATTTTCTTTCCCAATGGTCTTTTCCGGGAAGAATCCTCAAGGCTGCCAAATGGGTGGCAACCCAAGAAAAAAACATCCAATTTGTAGAAATGACCTCGTTCGGATGCGGTCCGGACGCTTTCATGCTCGACGAGATACATGCGCTTCTGAAGCGTCACGGGAAATCTCTGACCCAGTTGAAACTGGACGATGTCTGCAACATCGGATCGTTGAAACTCCGCATCCGTTCTCTCATAGATAGTCTGAGACTTAGTCTGCAAAATAATGCGAAATCGCTTTCCCAACCATTTGTCACCACTCCTGTGTTTGACAAGAAAGAAGCTCTTGTAAGAAAGAAGATACTCGTTCCCTATTTCACCCCTTTCATATCCCCTCTGATACCTTCGTTTATGAAACTTTCGGGATATGATTTCGAGGTTCTGCCCATGAGCGACCAGGTGTCAGGAGACCTTGGATTGAAGTATGCCAACAACGAGGTATGCTATCCCGCCACTTTAATCGTGGGTGATCTCATCAAGGC
>CAVEJA010000062.1:0-5621 GCA_963615745.1 Duodenibacillus sp. | reverse complement strand
CTTCTAAAGACCCGCATTTATAGCAAATAAAAACTTATAAAATATCATCATTATGAAACTTTCAAAGACATCAACCACGCTGATCATTATCGCAGCCGTCATCCTGTTACTTGTATTCTTCTGCGTTTCCAGATACAATGGACTGGTAAGCAAGGACGAAGCCGTGAACAAGGCTTGGAATAATGTGGAGACACAGTACCAACGCCGGGCTGACCTTATCCCCAATCTGGTCAATACGGTGAAAGGATATGCCACACACGAGAAATCCACATTGGAGGAAGTCGTCTCCGCAAGGGCGCAAGCCACGCAAATAAAAGTAAATGCGGAGGATCTTACCCCGGAGAAGCTCAGACAATACCAAGCCGCACAGGGCGAGATCACCTCGGCATTGGGCAAGCTCATCGCCATTTCAGAGAACTATCCCGAGCTGAAAGCCAACGAAAACTTCCAAGAGCTGCAAGCCCAGTTGGAAGGAACGGAGAACCGCATCACGGAAAGCAGGAGACTATACAACGAGGAAGTGCAGTCATTCAACGTTTCCGTACGCAGTTTCCCCACAAACATCATTGCCGGAATGTTCGGATTCGCAAAGAAAAACGGGTTCGAGGCAGAATCCGGTGCGGAGAAAGCTCCCAAGGTAGAGTTTTAAGCTCTCCTCCACTGCCGTATTTTCCGCAAGGTTTACACGGTTTTTCGTACTTTTGCACCTAAATAAAAAAACATATTCCTTAGATGGACAGCCGACAAAGATACATGATGCGCGGTGTAAGCGCAATGAAAGAGGACGTACACAATGCCATTAAAAATATTGACAAAGGCATTTTTCCACAGGCTTTCTGCAAGATCCTGCCAGACATACTGGGAGGAGACCCTGAATATTGCAACATCATGCACGCCGACGGAGCCGGTACGAAGTCTTCCTTAGCCTATATCTACTGGAAAGAGACGGGAGACATCAGTGTCTGGAAAGGCATTGCCCAGGACGCTCTCATCATGAACACAGACGATTTGCTCTGTGTGGGTGCTGTAAACAACATTCTTGTCAGCTCCACTATCGGCAGAAACAAGATGCTTATTCCAGGAGAGGTCATCTCCGCCATCATCAATGGTACTGACGAACTGCTGCAACAGATGCGCGACATGGGAATCGGTATCTATGCGACAGGCGGTGAGACCGCCGATTTGGGCGATTTGGTACGCACCATCGTAGTGGACTCCACCGTTACCTGCCGTTTGAAAAGAAGCGATGTCATCAACAACGCCAACATCAGACCAGGAGATGTCATCGTGGGATTGTCCTCCTGCGGACAGGCTACCTACGAGAAAGAATACAACGGAGGCATGGGCAGCAACGGCTTGACCAGCGCACGGCACGATGTATTTGCCAAATATCTGGCGGAGAAATACCCGGAAAGCTATGACAAAGCCGTCCCCGACGAACTTGTTTACAGCGGAAAACTCAAACTTACGGACAGCGTGAGCGGCTCTCCTCTCAATGCAGGAAAACTGGTTCTCTCTCCCACCCGGACCTACGCCCCGGTTGTAAAGTGTCTTTTGGACGAACTGCGCCCCCATATCCACGGTATGGTACACTGCACAGGCGGTGCGCAGACCAAGGTTCTTCATTTCGTAGGCGAGAACTGCAGGGTTATAAAAGACAATATGTTCCCCATCCCTCCTCTTTTCAGGACTATTGCCGAACAAAGCGGAACAGACTGGGCGGAAATGTACAAAGTATTCAATATGGGACACCGTCTGGAAGTTTACCTCCGCCCGGAACACGCCCAACAAGTGGTCGATATATCCCGGAGTTTCAACATTGACGCACAGATTGTCGGTCATATCGAAGAGGGAACTCGCAGCCTGACCATCAAGAGCGAGTTCGGGGAGTTCCATTATTGACCGTTTTCATACAATTATATAATGGAACAGGGGATATGCCTTCGGACATATCCCCTGTTCCATTGCCCTTTCCAGACAGATAAAACAACGGTTTTGTAAAAAGCATATCTCAAAAATACTTTATTGAAATGTTTTTCTTATCTTTGTTCCAACATCATATTAAACATCTATAATGAAGAAAAAGATAGTTGTTGTCGGAAGCAGCAATACCGACCTGACGGTCAAAGTAGACCATTTCCCCCTGCCTGGCGAAACCCTCATCGGGGACAATTTCATCACAGCACAGGGTGGAAAAGGAGCGAATCAGGCTGTTGCAGTAGCCCGTTTGGGAGGAGACGCATCGTTTGTCTGCTGTCTGGGCGACGATGCCTTTGGAAACCAATCTCTGGAACTGCTGAAAAAAGAGGGCATGGACACTCGTCACATACGCCTCATCAAAGGAGCGTCATCAGGAGTGGCACTGATTCCCGTGGATAAAAAGGGCGAGAATACCATTATCGTCGCCTCCGGGGCAAATGCCATGCTTTCCGTGGATGATATAAAAAAAGCGGAACAGGACATCAAAGATGCGGGAATCCTGCTCATGCAACTGGAAACGCCCATCCCCGCCCTGATCTATGCAGCCCGGATAGCCCACGAAAACGGAGTGAAGGTCATTCTCAATCCCGCACCATTCCCCAAGAATCCGCTTCCCCAGGAACTGCTGGAGAACATTGATATCATCATTCCCAACGAGACGGAAGCCGCATATATGGCTGGCGAGCAAATCACTGACGAGCAAAGTGCCTTGTCCGTCATCAGGAAAATCCAGGACTTAGGCGTAGGAAATGTGATTGTCACCGTAGGAAGCAAGGGAGCTTATACCTTGGAAGACGGCAAACTTATCAACGTGCCCGCTTTCCCGGTTAAGGCGATAGACACCGTCGCCGCGGGTGACACGTTCTGCGGTGCGCTTTGCGTCGCCCTCTCAAAAGGCTTCTCCATGAGTGATGCCATCCGCATAGGCAACAAAGCCGCCTCCATCGCAGTAACCAGAATCGGGGCGCAGCCATCTGTTCCTACCCAGGAGGAGGTTTTTGGCAATTTATAAGGCTACCAGAAAATCATATTAACTAAAACTATACTCGGAAATGTTTATTGTAACGAATGAAACCCTTGCCATTGTGCTTTGTGTTGTCACAATGCTTTGCTGGGGAAGCTGGGGAAACACCCAGAAACTCGCCAGTAAATCCTGGCGTTATGAGCTTTTTTACTGGGATTACTGTGTCGGCATCCTTCTTTTCTCCCTCCTGATGGGATTTACTCTGGGAAGTAACGGAGAGCAGGGACAGCCTTTCCTTGAGAACCTGTTCCAGATGGACGGGAAACTGGTGGGCAGCGCACTCCTTGGCGGTATCATTTTCAACGCCGCCAACATCCTTTTGACTGCGGCTGTCTCCATCTCGGGACTTGCCATAGCATGGCCTATCGGTCTGGGTATCGCCCTGGTCTTAGGCGTTTTCCTGAACTATATGCTTGCTCCCAACGGAAATCCCCTGGTTTTAGGCATCGGTGTGGCTTTGGTGCTGGCATCTGTTATCTGCAACGGTATCGCTTCCGGGAAAAATTCCAAAGCATCAGGAAACGGAATCAGCAAGAAAGGTCTGACTTTCACCATCATCTCGGGAATCCTGATGGGCATTTTCTACCCATTCGTCGCTTATGCCATGGATTTGCAAAACACATATCCAAGTCCGGGAATGGCTACCCCTTACACCGCATTCTTCCTTTGTGCGGCAGGTGCTTTCCTCAGCAACTTTGTATTCGGCACTATTGCCATGAAGAAACCCGTATCGGGTGCTCCTGTCAGTTACAGTGAATACTTCAAAGGAAGCCTCCCCACCCATTTGGTAGGTGTTCTGGGAGGTTGTGTCTGGGGACTTGGTACTGCTCTGAGCTACATCTGCTCCAGCAAAGACGCCCATCTGGGTCCCGCCATCTCATACGCTTTGGGACAAGGCTCGCCTATGATTGCAGCATTATGGGGAATCTTCATCTGGAAAGAGTTCAAAGGCAGCAACGCTCTTGTGAAGATACTGCTTGCCGGAATGTTCGTCGCTTTCATTGTAGGAGTGTGGACAATCATCATGGCAAGGAGTTGATACCTTTATAGCAGCACGGCAGGTTTGACGACATCGCAGTCCAGTACTGCCAAAGAAGTCTTCCAGAACCACCAAAAGTTCTGGAAGATTTTTATCTCCCATACGAAATATGGGTTTCAGCAAAGCCGGCAGTCTTCGGACAGGGGGCGGAATCCATTCGTCAAAGTTTGATTTTTATTCGTCAAAGTTTGACGAGTAAAAAAGTCACCGTTTTACGGGTGCTAACTCTGCGGTTTAGCACTCCTAACTCGCGGAGTTACGAGTGCTAAACAGGGCTTTTTCGAGGCATAAAACCGTATAACAATTTTTCTAAAACGCAGAGTTGGAAAAACCACGCCTTCGAAGACCTCCCGACAAGCAGGAAAAGAACAAAAAATCCCTCCCTGTCTGGAATCTATTTATTCAGGAAGGACAACCAGTCTGCGATGGCTTTTTTGTACTCATCCGCATATTTGTAACCGTCAATGCCGGCAAATCCGTGTCCACCGCTCGGATATATATGCAAGGCTGCCTTTATGCCATAATTCTTTAACGCCTGATAATAGAGTATGGAGCTTATGGGAGGCACTGTCTTGTCATCATCCGCCAGAATCAAAATGGCGGGAGGCGTTGTTTCCGTCACCCGATTCTCCAAGGAGTAATACTCCTGCTGCTTGGCGGTACGGTTTCCTCCCAGCAAAAAGGAGAACGTTCCCTGATGCCCCTGCCAGGTAACACCCGTTATAACAGGATAGAACAAAACGGAAAACGCCGGCTTTTCCGCATCCGGGGTGAAGGTGGAAGTATAGGCAGCCAGATGACCGCCGGCAGAACTGCCGCATATTCCGACTTTTCCCGGATCTACATGGAGCTGTCCGGCATTCTTTCTAACCCATTTCAAAGCCGCCTGGGCATCCTCCAAAGGAACTTCCTTATGTCCGTGATTAGGCAAACGGTATTTCAACACCACAGCCGTAACGCCTATGCTTTGGAAGAATTTCGCCATGGCGAAGCCCTCGTAGCGCATACAGACACAGGCGTAACCACCTCCGGGACAGATTACGACCGCCTGTCCCGTGGATTTCTCCTTACTGACCTTGTACACATACAGAACCGTTTCCGAGGTATGGAAGAAAGTGTTTCCCTTCTCCAGCACCTCATCCTTCTGCTCCTCAGAGCTATGGGGAGCGGTTTTGTTGTCCCAAATCCTCACGACCTCGTCCGCATCATTCTCTATTGACAATGTTTTCTGGGCGGACATATTCACAGAAAACAGAACAGCCAAGGCTGCAAGCAAATATCTTCCCATCATTTTCCTATTTTGGTTCATTTATCACCTCTGTTTCAAGAATCCGAATATCATCAAAAGGACGGTCATTCTGGTCTACTCTGACCTCCCGGATCTTGTCCACGACCTTCATTCCTTCCACAACCTCCCCGAAAACCGTATAACTACCGTCCAGAAAAGGCGTTCCGCCATTTTTCAGATAGTCTTTTCTCACCGATTCGGGAAAGACGACATGGTTTCTTTCCTCAAGCGCAGCCAGCATCTCCTCCAACTCCTTTGAAGAAAACTCCTGCCCCCATACAATATAGAAC
>CAVEJA010000061.1:0-5523 GCA_963615745.1 Duodenibacillus sp. | reverse complement strand
CTATAAAGGATATACCATACAGCCGTATTCTCCTGCTGCGGGGACGGGGTTGAGCTCGCACGAGCTGAACCAGCCTGGCTGCTATCGGGATGTGAAGGACACTACGGTGACCGCTCTTTTTGAGGTTGCCGATGCTCCGGCGGAGTGGAAAGAGTGGGGTGTGCCGAGTTTCCTGGCATGGACGACAACCCCTTGGACTTTGCCTTCCAATACGGCGTTGTGCGTAGGACCCTCGTTCGACTATGTTGCGGTGCGTACCTATAATCCCTATAACGGGGAGAAGGTGACTGTTGTTCTGGCGGAGGAGTGTCTGGGTTCTTATCTCAAACCGGAAGGGGCGGAGAAAGAACTGGATGCTTACGAGGCGGGGGACAAGGTCGTTCCTTATAAAGTGATTGGAAAATACAAGGGGTCGGAACTCATCGGAATGAGATACAGGCAGCTGATGCCGTGGGTGAAGCCATGCGAGAAGGTGAATGTCAATTCCCCTGCTTTCGTGACGGAATATGCGGCAGCCCATTCTGACAAGACGTTCTGCGTGGGTAACGACACGTTTGTGGAGCTGGAGGACATCTCTTTCCGGGTCATCGGAGGGGATTATGTGACCACGGAGGACGGAACGGGTATCGTGCATATCGCCCCGACTTTTGGTGCGGACGATGCCAAAGTGGCGAAAGCCGCCGGCATACCTTCCCTGTTCATGATTACCAAAGGCGGAGAGACCCGTCCTATGGTGGACTTGCAGGGCAAGTATTATCTGCTGGAGGAATGTGCTCCTGAGTTCGTCAGGATGTGTGTGGATGAGAAAGCGTACCAGATGCATGAGGGCGATTACGTGAAGAATGCCTATGATCCGCAATACGCTTCTCTGAGTGAGAAGGAGCTACAGAAGACGGAGGACTTGAATATCGTCATCTGCATGGAGATGAAACGGCAGGGTACGGCTTACAAGATAGAGAAACACGTACACAACTATCCCCATTGCTGGCGTACGGACAAGCCCATCCTTTATTATCCTTTGGACAGTTGGTTCATTCGTTCCACAGCCGTAAAGGAGAGGATGATGGAGTTGAACAAGACTATCCGTTGGAAACCGGAGAGTACGGGTACGGGTCGTTTCGGCAAATGGCTGGAGAACCTGAACGATTGGAATCTCAGCCGTAGCCGTTATTGGGGAACGCCTCTTCCTATCTGGCGCAACAAGGATACCCAGGAGGAGCTTTGCATCGGTTCTGTGGAGGAGTTGTGCCGGGAGATAGACAAGAGCGTTAGTGCCGGCTTTATGAAATCCAATCCGTTGAAGGACAAAGGATTTGTCGTAGGCGACTATTCCGAGGAGAATTACCGCAAGATAGATTTGCACCGTCCCTATGTGGATGACATTATTCTGGTTTCCGTCACAGGAAAGCCCATGAAGCGTGAGACCGATTTGGTGGATGTGTGGTTCGATTCAGGCTCTATGCCTTACGCCCAGTTGCATTATCCTTTTGAAAACAGGGAGCTGATAGATAAAAAAGACTTCTTCCCGGCTGATTTCATTGCGGAGGGCGTGGATCAGACCCGTGGATGGTTCTTCACCCTTCACGCCATTGCCACGATGGTTTTCGACAGTGTTGCCTACAAGTCCGTGATAAGCAACGGTCTTGTTCTGGATAAGAACGGAAACAAGATGAGCAAGCGTCTGGGCAATGCGGTCAATCCTTTCGAGGTGATTGAGAAATACGGTTCCGATGCGCTGCGCTGGTATATGGTGACGAACTCGTCTCCGTGGGACAATCTGAAGTTCGACGAGCAGGGAGTGCAGGAAATATCCCGCACGTTCTTCGGAAAACTGCACCAGACCTATGCTTTCTTTGCCATGTATGCCAATGTGGATAATTTCTGTGGCGGGGAGAAACAGGTGGAGCTGTCCAAGAGGCCGGAGATAGACCGATGGATTCTCTCCAAACTGCATACGCTGATAGGGGAGGTGACTTCCTACATGGAGGACTTGGAACTGACCAAGGCAGGCAGACTGATAGAGACATTCGTGATAGACGATGTTTCCAATTGGTATGTCCGTCTGAACAGAAAACGTTTCTGGGCAGGCGGTCTGAACGAGGACAAGTTGAGCGCGTATCAGACTTTGTACACCTGTCTGGAGACAGTGGCACGGCTGATGGCTCCGCTCGCGCCGTTCTATTCGGATGTCCTTTATGGCGATTTGATGTCCTCCCGACAGGAGGAGGGTGCTTCAAGCGTGCATCTGAGCGATTTCCCTGTGTGCGATACCGCTTTTGTCGATAAGGAGCTGGAGTCCAGAATGGAGCTTTCCCAGAAAATCACATCCATGGTTCTGTCCTTGAGAAAGAAGAATCAGGTTATCGTGCGCCAGCCGTTGCAGTGTATCATGATTCCCGTTCAGAGCGAGGAACAGAGGAAACGCATCGAGGTGATGGGGGATCTGATCAAGAGCGAGGTGAATGTGAAGGAGATACGCTTCGTGGAATCTATTCAGCTGGAGAAAGTTGTCAAGTGCAATTTCCGTGTGATGGGAAAGAAATACGGGAAGTTGATGGGCAGTGTCAGTCAGGCGGTGTCCTCCCTTTCCCAGGAGCAGATCACCCGTCTGGAGAATGAGGGCAGACTTCTTCTGGATATAGAGAACCAGTCTCTGGAGATTCTGAAGGAGGATGTGGAGATTTTCAGTCAGGACATCCCCGGATGGAGTGTTGTCAATGACGGAACGCTGACAGTCGCTCTCGATCTGGAGATTTCCGAAAGCCTGAAACGCGAGGGAATCGCCCGTGAGGTCGTGAAGAGAATACAGGCGTATCGTAAGGACAATGGATTCAACATCACAGACCATATCCATGTGGTGATGGAGGAGAAACCCGATGTGAGGTCGGCGGTGGAGGACTTCAAGGATTATATATGTTCTCAAATCCTGTGCGACAAATGGGAGTGGACTGCCAAGGAAACAGGCGGTGTTGTGCTGGATTTCGAGGATTTCAAGTTGAATGTAATAATAGAGCGTTGTTAAATCATGGCAGAAAAGACACGTTACTCCGATGAGGAATTGATGGAATTCAAGGAGTTGATTATTTCAAAATACGAGTTGGCGAAAAAGGACTACGAGCAGCTGATGAAAGTCCTGATGAATAAGGAAGGCAATGCGGCGGAGGACACCTCCCATACCTATAAAGTGATGGAGGAGGGCTACGCTACGCAGAGCAAGGATGAGCTGACCATTCTTGCCTCCCGCCAGCAGAAATTCATGAAAAGCCTGCAGGCGGCTCTCGTAAGGATAGAGAACAAGACTTACGGGATATGCCGGGTTACGGGAAAGCTCATTCCCAAGGAGAGACTGCGTGCGGTGCCCCATACTACTCTGAGCATAGAGGCAAAGGAAAAAAAGAACAACAGGTGAGAACTCTGCCATTGAGCGCACTGTGTAAGCGGGGAGGAGTGGCGTTGTTCGTCATTGCCGCCATCCTTGTTGCCGACCAGGTCTTGAAATTCTATATGAAAACCCATTTCGCCTTGGGGGAGGCTGTCCCCATGTTCGGGGGCGAGTGGGCGTATCTTTACTTCGTGGAGAACGAGGGAATGGCTTTCGGTCTGGATGTTATGGGCGGAACGGTGCTTCTGTGCTGCTTTCGTATCGTGGCGGTGGCTTTTCTTTCCTATTTTCTGTATCAGATTGTGAGGAGGGATTTCCCGCTTCCTTTCGTCGTATGTGTGAGCCTGGTGCTGGCAGGTGCGGCAGGGAATATCTTCGACAACTTGCTGTACGGGATGATTTTCTCGGAAAGCACGCCTTGGCAGGCGGCTTCGGTAGTTCCTTTCGGGGAGGGTTATGGCACTTGTTTTACGGGAAAAGTGGTGGATATGCTCTATTTTCCTATTATAAGAACGGAATTTCCCTCATGGATGCCTTTGTGCGGTGGGAAGCCTTTCGTCTTTTTCAGTCCGGTTTTCAACATTGCGGACTCCGCCATCACTTGCGGGGCTTTTGCCATCATCCTTTTCTGCCGCAATTCCTTGCAGCGGGCTTTTGCCCTGTTTGACAAAAAGAAGGAAAGTCAGGGGGAATCATGAGAGGGTGTGTCGTAGGACTGGTTCTGTTTTTGCTGTTGTTCGCCTCCTGTCACAGGAAGCAGCCGGGCAATGTGTTGGACGAAAGCAGGATGGAATCCGTCTTGCAGGATTTGCATCTGGCGAGAGCCTTGGCTTCCCAGCGGGACAGCACCTCTTTCTATCAGGAGTACTACTTTCTGGAAGCCCTGAAGCGAAACCGTATCTCGAAAGAAGAATTCGATAGATCCATGCTGTGGTATGCGCAGCATGCGGATTTGCTGTATAAAATATATGACAGGATAAGCCAGCGGCTGGAGAAAGAGTCTTCGGCGTTGGGCGTGGCGACAAGCAATACCCGTTTGTACTCCTCTCTGAGCAGCCAGGGGGACACGGCGAATGTCTGGAACGGAGGTTCTTACTATCTGCTTTCTCCTGTGGGGGTCAGCAACAGAATGAGTTTCAGAGTGGTGGCGGACAGCACGTTCCATCCGTACGACACTTATTTAATCCACTTCGTGTCCAAGTTCGTTTACAGCGAGGGGCAGCGGGATGCCTATGTGGGGCTTTCCGTCACCTACGACAACGATTCCGTACAGTCCATTG
The DNA here is from genome assembly GCA_963615745.1 of Duodenibacillus sp. Lineage (GTDB taxonomy): Bacteria > Bacteroidota > Bacteroidia > Bacteroidales > Bacteroidaceae > UBA6382. The sequence continues at coordinate 861 of CAVEJA010000061.1, read as the reverse complement.
TCACAAGGCTGTACAATGACGGAGACTTCAGTATGCAGCTTCTGTCAGAGGGCAGAAGGATAAAGCATGTGGACGGATTCGTCTATCTGAACGCCCATTGCTCGGACAAGCCCAAGCTGTTGTTCCTGATGAATCCTTCCCTGATACGTTTCCACAAGCCCGAAATGGCAAAGCCCAAGGTGGAGGAAGCTCCTGCGGATACGTTGAAGCGGGATTCTCTGAAAGTGGTTGATGCGGATTCCTCCAGGAGGAAACTGAAAATCGACAATTCCTGTCATCTGAAACCTATTCCTGTCCGCAAGATGATGCGTTGAGATACGGGTGTTTCGGAAATATCTGATTGTGAATCGCTTGTTGTTTTATAACGGATGAGATTTAACATCTGTTGATGTGCGAATTAACAATTCGCGGAGTTACGGTTCGTAACTCCGCGGTTTAGAAAAATTGTTATACGGTTTTACGCCTCGGAAAAGCCCGTTTTAACACTCGTAACTCCGCGAGTTACGAACCGTAAAATGCGGAGTTGGAAAAGGCGGTTGCGGAAGCCCGCGGGCTTCCGCTGGTTTTGGGGTTTCCCGGATTACTGTTTCTTCTTCAGCAAGTCTCTGATTTCGGTGAGCAGAATCTCCTCTTTAGAAGGAGCGGGCGGCTCTGGGGCAGCGGGTGTTTCCTCCTTCTTTCTGGACAGTTTGTTGATTCCTTTAATCAGAATGAAGACACAGAAAGCGATGATAAGGAAGTTTATCACATTTTGAAGGAACGCGCCATAGTTGATGGTGACGGTCTCGTCTGCGAGGGGATTGGCGGGAAGCGTGATTTTCAGGTCGGAGAAATCCACTCCGCCGATAATCCATCCTATGG
>CAVEJA010000060.1:9059-9724 GCA_963615745.1 Duodenibacillus sp. | reverse complement strand
AACAGCAACTGGGCGTACTCTTCCGTCTTCTCCGAAGTGGCAGGGTCGATAATTCTTGCCTTATCTATGTGGGACAGCCCCAATTTCCCCGCCAGAGAAAAGATCTCGTCAGGGTTTCCTATCAATATAATATCCGCCAGCTCATCTTTCAGACATCTGTCAGCGGCTGTCAGGGTACGCTCTTCCAAACTCTCTGGAAGTACGATTCTTTGCTTGTTGGCTTTGGCACGAGCCACAAGACTTTCTATCAAATCCATGATTTACTTGTTTTGTTATATTTATTTGTTCAAATATGTAATGTCCCAACTGTAATCCCATTGGTCGAAGTACAAGTTTCCACCTTTCCACTCCACTTCTCCACGTTGAAAATCCACTGTCTCACTGCGAGGGTACTTCTTCTTGGGGTATAAATCCTTGCCGAAGTCCTGGTTTACCACCATCCGCCAGGAATCGATTCCTCCCAGGAAGAACCATGTCTCTGCATCATTACGCGCATAGACGGGCATCCCGAAAGACTGGTCTACAGGAATCCACCCTATTCCTTCGAGATATATCTCGCTCCAATCATGGAGATTGTCCGCCCCGGGGTGCATCATCAGTCCGCTCTGGAAATGAGCGGGAATACCACAGATGCGGCACAAGGTTATGAATAACAGACTTACCTG
>CAVEJA010000060.1:0-9020 GCA_963615745.1 Duodenibacillus sp. | reverse complement strand
TAGAATATTCCCTTGCCGAAGCCCAAGGATAATTGGCTGTAATGTAGCGGAAAATCCGCATAGCCTTCAGATAAGGATTGGTTTCCCCTTCCGTCAATTGTGCCGCCAGAGCCTTCAACTCTGGTGTGAAGACAATGTGCCTCTCCCTTTCCGCTGTAAACTCCTTGTACAACTTGGACTTTGTATCGTACGGTTTTACATCTTCAGGTCTGACATTATACCACGCACCATAGGATGTATACTCAAACGTCTCACTGAAAACCGTGGATTTCCCCGCCTCAGCCACTTTCTCCATATATATGGTAGAGTGTTTGCAATCCTTTGGAGACCTCTTGAATTTGTCCTGACTGGTAGAAATCAACCTGACATCCTTCTGACGAGCGACATCCGTACGCGGGAATGGAAGCCAGCAACGTATCTTTTCCCCCGCGGGAACAGCATCCGCATTCACGCTTACAGTGAATTTGACCCTCATTCGTTTGGGCGCGCCAAGACGGAACTCCCCGGATGCTGTCTCCATCACTTCGGGAACATTCTTCAAATCAGCCCTCTCGCTTCCGCCCAAATGAACACCGTCTTTCAACGATTTTATTCTTTGGCAATCCCTATCTATGCGGAAGAGGTTGGGAGCGGCATTGCGAAAATACCTCCGTTCCCCATTTATCACCATGCTATCCAAAGCATTGGATTGCTCCCATTGGGACAACTGCTCCTGTGTCACATCAGGAATATACCTATGTATATATTTCAAGACCTCCGGTTTGGACTTTGTAAAGTCCAGACATATACGGTGGTGTAAATCCTTTTCCCAAGAATACTTCTGCCGGGCGTGGGATTCCACCATCCCGCCAAGGACAAGAAGTATGATCACCCAGATTCTCATTGTACAAAACTATCTTTTACTTCCATCTATCAGCGGTTATTCGTTCCTGCCGGGCAACAGATTATAATTTCACTACGCCTATACCGGGGCGGTCAGGCAGCGTTATCTTTCCCTTCACCACCTTCATTCCGTCGAAGCGGTCGTTGGCGATCAGCAAGTTTCCGTCCAAATCCGCAAAATCTACCGCAGGAGAGAACTGGGCGGCAGCGGAAGTGGCACAACTCGTTTCCGTCATACATCCTACCATCACTTTCATTCCCAACGCCTTTGCCGTAGTCAGCATTTTGAAACCTTCACGCATACCCGTACATTTCATCAGTTTTATATTGATACCGCTGAAGACACCTTTCAAAGAAACCACATCTTTCAAACGCTGAATACTTTCGTCGGCGAATATGGGCAGAGGACTGTGTTCTGTCACCCAGGCAATATCATCTATCTGAGCCTTGGGCATGGGTTGCTCAATCATCACAATGCCTTTCTCCTTCAGCCAATGTATCATATCCAAAGCATACTGTTTGTCCGTCCATCCTTGATTGGCATCTACGGAAATAGGCAGATTCGTTACGGAACGGATGGCCTCTATCATCTCCTTGTCATTGTCACGACCCAGCTTTACTTTGAGAATATTGAACTTGTCCGCACATTCTTTTGTCTTTTCCTTAACCACTTCGGCTGTATCAATACCGATTGTAAAGGTCGTATTGGGAGCTTTTTCGGGATTCAATCCCCAGATTTTATACCACGGCTGTCCCATCATCTTACCTACCAGATCATGCAAGGCTATATCCACAGCCGCTTTTCCTGCCGCATTACCGCTATCCATCTTGTCCACATAAGCAAGGATGTCCTCCAACTGGGTGGGATCTTTAAAATCCCCAATCACCTTCTGGACACGCCCCAGGAACTCGCATACGCTCTCCACCGTACCCAATTCCTTTGCCAGATAAGGCGGCATGGATGCCTCGCCATAGCCCACAAGACCATCATACTCTATCTCAACCTGCACATCGGGAGTGGTCGTACGGGAATAAGTCGCTACCGTAAACACATGCTGAAGCTTCAACTCATAAGGAGAAAAAGTGAGTTTCATTTTCCCTCCATTCCCGTTCTTATGAACAGCCTGGGCGGAAATCCCGGAAGCATTTATCTGTTGGAAGCCAATAATTGTTCCCGCTGCTCCTAAAGCAGCCTTTTTTAGAAAATCTCTTCTTGATGACATAATAGCGATTTTAAGTAGATTGATTATTCAAATTTCAGCACAGAACTATAATAAGGATTCTTGTCCGTTGTCGTCAAACCCGGTTTCTTGTTGATATAAGGAAGCACACGGGTAGCGAACAGCAAACGGTTCAAGTTATATTCGTCGTATATATCACTCTCCGGGTCAAAACTGTTTTCGTGAACACAGCCAAGGGAATGAATGAAACGCTTGTTTCCCATATAGAATCCCACATGGCTCACCCTTTCTTTTCCCGTCTCCTCGTTACGAGACCCAAAAAAGAGAAGGTCGCCCGGCTGTAATTGGGAAAAGTCTCCTATCTCTATTCTATCCCCTTTCAGACACATCTGGGAAGCGTCGCGGGGAATGATGATATCATGGAGAAGCAGGGTTGTACGTACAAAACCGCTGCAATCCACCCCCTTTGGCGAAAGCCCCGCCCAAATATAAGGCACCCCTATCAGGCTCTTGCCTGTTGCGAGAATACTTTCCGCACTATTATTCAATCCCCTCCTCCATTTGTCCAGTTCCATACAAATGGATTTGGATATATAGCCTTTCCTTCCATCCGCATAAGCCACATGGTAGTATTTACCTTTTTTACCCAACAGTCTAAGCCTGTTGCCTGCCACGACATCGCTTACACACTGTGATTTGTCACTCGGCAACGAGAACACCTGCCCCCATAAGGCTGTAACAACGACTTTGTCCGCCTTGTTCCATGCTTCCAGCTCCGTCTTCGTCACCCGTTGGATAGCGGCATTCTCCACCCATCCCAAGTAATCGTCCGGGGTCTGCACCTGCAACCACTTGTCTTTTCGGATAATCCGCACCGGCATTCCCATCTGTCCCTGGGTGACATTTTCCGCTCCGTAGTCAGCAGCGGAACGAATGTTACAAACAGAGTTCCTCACAATGCCCCAGGTTTCCTCTCCCAGACCGTTATCTTCCGGGTAAATTTTCAGACAGTTCACCACCTTGTAACCCTTGGATTCCAATATTGAAGTCAATTCCTTGCTTGCTGACTTAGAGGTTGTCTCCCCGCAAACCATCACATTCTTCCCGTCTACCGTATAGGAAGCCTTGAATATAGCGATGCGGCCATCAGGGGCATATTTCTGTTTTAGCAGACTATTCACTTCTGCAACCTCTTCTGGGACGGTTGTTGTCTGGGCAAGAGCAACCGCCAACAATGTCCCCAAGAAAAAGGAACTGATACAAAAAGCTATTTTTCTCATTTGTTATTTATCAAGATACCACAAAAATACCTATTTTGTTTCAAAATCATCATCTTTTATCTGGCAAACTTATAGTCGTACAATTTCAGTTTCACCTCCCCTGTCAGCCCCGACGGCTGTAACTCGGTACCGGCTTTCAGATAGGAGGTACTCTGTTTTGTAAAAGGAGATGCTACCGCTCCCTTCTTCTCACCAATGATTCTGTTCCGCCAGCAATTCACCACTTCCACCTCTATCTCATTGTTTCCTTTCTTCAACAAAGAAGAAACTTCAAGTTTATACGGGGGTGTCCATAGTCCTCCCGCCTCCTTGCCGTTTATACGAACCTTCGCCATAACCATCACCTTTCCAAACTCTATATAGACGGGTTGCTGCGGAAGTTTGCTGATTTTGAACTGATTCTTATAGACTGCCGTTCCTGAGAAATACTTTATTGCGGGATTCTCATTCTCCGTCCAGTCCGTCAGGGTCTTAAAAGTCACCGACTCCTGCGGTCCTCCCCTTCCTGTTTGGAAAGAGACTTTCCACGGCTGGTCAATGGATAGCAGCAATTTACCCTCGGGATAGTTTGCTCCCGTCACCTCATTCTCCGAGTTTTTACGAAAGACAACAAACGCACTCTCATAACCATCCAGCTCAATAGGTATATGCGTTTGTCTGCCTTGCGTCGTGTATTCCGGCAGAAAGCGTATATTGGCTTCCAAAGGATTCCATAACTCCGGGCGCATCCCGACAACACGGAATGCCCCCTCGAACTTCACAGGACGGTCACTTTGATTGGATATGAAATATATTTCGGCATCCTCCAGATGACGATGGAGGAAAAGCACAGGCAAATCAGCCTGGTTTGTCACGAAATCAGGTATCTCGTTTCCGTCCGCCAGAACCTGTTCCAAGGAGGCATCCTTATAGACAAAGCCTTTCCCATAAGCCGTTTTTTGAGCAAAAGGCCTGTTAGAAAGCTTCCATAGTTTGTCTGCCATCTCCTTCACCGTCAAGTCAGCCTTTGGATAATCTTTCAAACTCGGAGATTTCTCTGGGGCAGGACCCAATATGGTCAAGCCCGCTTCAACCAATTCCTCTATTTTTCCAAGCAGTTCCGGGCGCATGGTTCTCATTTGCGGTAGCACCAGCACCCTGTATTCCATTCCGCTCTTCAAGCGCAATTTCCCATCTTTCACAGACGATGACATCAGGACTTCCGCATTTACATAGTCATACGAATAGCCTTGCGGTATCTCAGGAGTTCTGATGCCTGTCATCTTGGGGGCATCCTCTCCTATAAAATAGGCTACATCAGCCACATACGTTCCCTGCTGAAGCATATAGTTGCATCGTTTGAGATATTTGCCAAACACATCCATCTGGCTGAACCACGTATTGTTCCGATTGAATTCGTTGCCGAACCAGGCATTGATTCCCGGAACATCGTCCGCAGGTTGCTGAATATAGAGATGCAACAACGTGGAATTTATCCCCTCGGCAAAGAAACGGTCTCCCCGTTGCTTCATTTGCCCCGGATATTGGGAGAAATCAGGACCGCCACAAGTGAAAGACTCCGCCCATATCTTATCCTTTCCATATATATGTCCGCAGGAAGAGGCTACTCTGTTCTCTATATCTCCAAGCGTTCCGAAGCTCCAGAACTCTCCCGCGATTTCGTCGCTCTGCCCTCCATACTGCAAAAACTCTCCGGGAAATCCCCAATGGCCATAATTCTCCAGCCAGGTTGTCAGTCCGTGTTCATGGCTTATCTCACGCAAACCGCCCACATAATTATAAGACACCTCGTCTGCAATCAAACGACGGACATCCCATAAGAAGCGATCGGACAAGTCCTCGCTCCCTACAACCACGCCACTGAATACAGGAATAAAAGGAACAGGGTCATAGCCGTAAGCCTTTTTGAAATCCTCAACCATATTGTCCGTCCAGTTCTGTCCTCCCGTCTCGTAACTGTCCTCCACAACAATCTTAAAGGTTTTGCGGTCTGACGCAGGGATTCTCTCCAAAATCTTCCCCAGATAGTTGTTGAAATGAGCGCGTATATGCTCTTTGCTCATCTTGTCCGTCTCATATCCCGTAATATCTTTTGGGGCTGGAGAATTCGTGATTCCCGTCGGAACCATCCTTGCCTGGAGAATAACATATTCTCCTTTGGGAGCTGTCCAATGCAAACAACCGTTTGCGTCTATCTTGTCCGTGATATCCACCACCTGAGACGGTTGAACCATCATGTCCGTAGGATATTCCGGCTGACTGCGCCACAAATACGCATCCCACATAGGGTGCGGTGTCTGCCACATCTTTGCGAAAGTCTTCTCCGCGTAGCTCTCCACAACAGGGACATCGCTCAATTTCGCTGACACAACCGCCCCTTTTCTTTCCAGCACAAGTTTGAAATCCGTTCCCTCGGTCTCTGGAACAGACACGGCAACCGGGGCATACGGATCAAAACCAACTTGCAAAGACGGGTTACGTCTGTCTATTTCAAATTTTGAAATACTGCGACAGCCATGCGGAGTTTCCACGAACAACTCCGCCTTGGAAATCCCGCTTTCATGAGCAGGATGCAGTATCAGACTGCGGACAACCGCTTTTTTCGAACTACGGAAATGTATTTCATTTGTCTTTGCCATATCTTCCGAGGAGGTAAAGACGGCATTACCTCTCACCAAAGGGTAAGCCAGCACTTTGACAAGCTGGGCCTCCTTGTTGTCAGGGGTTGTATTCAAGGTTATTCCTTTTCCCCCATCCACAGTATCTTTCACGATTTCCAAGAATCTCATCGCCTGATCGGCTTTCACCCAAGGTCCTCCGCTCTGGCTCCATCCCGGGCAATTAAACAAACCCACTTCAATATTCAGATCCCCCGCAGTCTTCAATGCCTGATGAAGGATTTCCCACCACTCGTCTGAAAGTGCCTTTACAGGCCCTGTCGGAGTTCCCTGTCCCTCGCCAATCATACCTATCTGGACACGGTTTATTCCTACCTTTTTCATAGCCTGCAAGTCCTTGACAACTCCCTCTTTGGACATATTGCCTGCTATCCAATACCAATACACAGCCAGTTTCTGGCTGTCTGGAATACAACAGAAGTTCGTTCTAATCCGACTGATACTTTCCGCACCAAACAGCATTGCCGTCATCATTGACAACACAACGCACATACTCCACTTTCTCATCTCCTTATTCTCGTTAAAAAACAAAGCAGCCCTTGATTTCCTTTCAAGGAAACCAAGGACTGCTCCGCATATCTACAATCGATTATCTTTAATTCTCGTCTTCATTTTCCGAGGGATCTGTTTTGGTAACAGCCAAATCCATAGCCTCTTTGTCCTGACTAAGCTTGGCGGTTATCTTGTTTTCCAGTTCCGACATCAAATCAGGGTTGTCCTTGAGCAGGACTTTCACTGCATCGCGTCCCTGTGCCAGTTTGTTTCCCTCATAACTGAACCAAGAACCACTCTTTTTAATAATATCCAAATTGGTAGCCAAGTCTATTATCTCACCCACTTTGGATATTCCCTCGCCAAACATGATCTCAAATTCAGCACGGCGGAAAGGAGGAGCGACCTTGTTCTTGACGATTTTCACACGCACCAGATTGCCTATCACCTCGTCCCCTTTCTTCACACTGGTGGCACGGCGAATATCCAAGCGGACACTGGCATAGAATTTCAAGGCATTTCCTCCCGTCGTTGTCTCGGGATTGCCAAACATCACGCCTATCTTCTCTCTCAACTGATTGATGAAAATACAAGTTGTATTGGTCTTGCTGATTTCAGAGGTGAGTTTTCGCAAAGCCTGGCTCATCAACCTTGCCTGCAAGCCTACCTTGTTGTCCCCCATCGTCCCCTCAATTTCAGCTTTCGGAGTCAAAGCGGCAACAGAGTCTATCACCACAATATCCACCGCAGAAGAACGTATCAGCTGGTCGGCAATAGCCAATGCCTGTTCCCCATTATCGGGTTGGGAAATCAGCAAATTGTCCACATCTATACCCAATTTCTCCGCATAGAAGCGGTCAAAAGCGTGCTCCGCATCGATAAATGCGGCTATTCCGCCCTTTTTCTGAGCCTCCGCAATAGCGTGCAAAGCCAAAGTGGTTTTACCCGAACTCTCCGGACCATAAATCTCTATGATCCTTCCTCTCGGATAACCGCCCACTCCCAAAGCCAAATCCAAAGTCAGACTACCCGTAGGTATCACATCCACTGCAGATACCTCCTCGTCGCCCAACTTCATGATTGAGCCTTTACCAAAATCCTTTTCTATCTTTGCCATCGCCATCTGCAAGGCTTTCAATTTCTCACTACCCTCTGCTGGTGACATAGTTTCTTTTTTTGCCATATATTTTTATATTATCTGTTATTTCCACACGCTCTTACAAAGATATTCATTTTTCCGCAACAAAACAGGGAAAACGGTCACTAAAATTTAAGTTCGCTTCCTTCCACGCCCAAAGTCGCCAGCATGGAATAAGTCAATATCTCCTGCGGACAACGCAAACCACTAAGAGGCTCTGCCGAAAACAGCGTCACATCAGTTTTCCGCAAGTCTGCGCCACGAAGCCTTTCCTGAACCATCACACCATATTTATCCATGTCCGGAACCAGCATCAGGCGTTTCACCTTCTCGGAAGACAGCAACACCTCCATACTCTGCACGAACAAACCGCCCAGACTGACCATATCCTCCTCCACAGGAAAGGAATAAAAACTGAATTCCCCAAGATTGTCATGAAACGCCTTCCCGTCCAAATCCTGCCGGAACGATGATGGAATACAATTCGCAAAGCCATTCTTCTGAGCGGAATGCAGAAACAGCACCTGCGTCTTATTCTCCCCGGGACGCAACCCACCATCCAGACTGAGATAATCCACCCACTTGTCCAACGCAGCCTTGGGAATAGCCCGTTCCAACATCCGCTCAAAGTTTACCGTCACATCAAACACAAAATTATCCAGCCAATCCGCATCTACCAGAACTATGTTCTCGTCCCATGCGGAAACAGGCATATCCATCATACTCATTATGTTTCGCTTTTTCTCCGTTACACTTGCATCTACCCAAGGAAGGACAAGAGCAGGATTTCCCGCCACCTTTCACTCCTCAAATATTTATACAAAGATAGCACATCGGCTCTAACCTTATGTCATACTTCCCGCTTTTATTCCCTTTTTTCAGATGTCCGACAGGACCACATACGACAAATCCCCCTTTATTTTGGTAATTTTGCAACCGCATTACAGCATACAAACATTTATCAGATGGACATTGAATCTGTAGCAACCCAGATGGTTGTATTATTTTTACTGGTCATTGTCGGCTTTACTTCCCACAAATACAAACTCCTTGACATGGAGTTTGACAAAAAACTCTCCAATTTCGTCATTCAGATAACAGCTCCCTGTCTCATCATATCTTCTACCATGGGAGACGAGATGCCGGACAGGAAATATATTCTGCCGCTTATAGGGATCGGAATAGCCACCTACGCCATCCTCATCTGTCTGGCATATATTCTGCCACGGTTTATGCCTGTCAGAAAAGAAGAGCGGGGCATTTACAGTTTCATGCTCACATTTGCCAATGTGGGCTTCATCGGATATCCCATAGTGGCATCTATTTTCGGGGCAAACGCTGTTTTCTATGCCTGTATTCTGAACATTCC